>JAZNAI010000165.1:0-10220 GCA_045586465.1 Acutalibacteraceae bacterium
GTCTCGGCGGTAACGTGAGAATGGGTGTTTTTGCAACACGATGCCCTTTCCGTCCCAATAATTTAGGGCTTTCCTCCGTAGAAATAGAAAAAATTGATTATGAGAGCAAGGATGCGCCCGTAAAAAACGAAAACGGTGCAGATATTCTTGACGGCACACCCCTTTTTGATATCAAGCCCTATCTTCCCTTTACGGATTCACACCCCGAAGCAAAAAGCGGCTTCTCGGGTGAGGTTATGAATAACAATCTCTCGGTTGCATTTGAAAACGGCAGCGATGAAAACGTTATGGCGGAGGATATTGATGCTCTTCGGGAAATTCTTTCGGAGGACCCGAGACCTCATTACCACGACGACCCAGAAAGGGTTTATGCATTCGAATTTTCGCACTATAAAATAAAATTCAGGGTAGAAAATACTACCCTGAAGGTGATTGAAATATCAGATTTTTAACCGACTGAAACCGTTTCCTTTATCACCGAAGCCGTATTCTTTTTTTCCTTTTTTTTGAGGAAGAAAAAAAGAAGAGCGGCACATAATGCACAGCCTATAACAGCATAGAACATATCAACATTTGTATCATATACGGGGGCTTGAGCCGGCATATTCTTGGGCATACCGAAGATTTTAACAAAAAACATTGTTTCATCTGGAACCATATTATAGCCTTGGTTCTGCGAATCCGTTATAAACCAATCGGCAAAAAATTCCATAAGCTCCCAGGCAACTATAATTATAAAGGAAAAGCCAACACCGGAAAAGGTTTTGATACCGGAAGTAAGGTGTTCATAGCCCTTGAAGGTCTTTATAATTTCGGCACCTATAAATACCACTATACCGCCTGCGGCAACGTGCATAAATTTATCATATTCGGGAACTTCTCCCAGGAATTTAAGACCGTGACCGAGAAATGAACCTGCAAAAATGAAAATATCTATATATGACTGGGTTCTGAACGATATTTTTGACGTAAAAAGCTTTTTCGGTGAAATAAACCTGAGAATGGGGATTGCAAAGGAGGCAAGAGTGTTAAGAAGTATCAGGTTCCTCTGATAGACAGCTTCTCCTCTTACTTCAAAAACGACAGCAGTAGTAAGCATCGCAATACGAAGAAGCCACCATGCAATGTATTCAGCAAGGGGCAGTTCCTTTCGCATTTCACGGAACTCATAAAGAAATCTGTTTTTCAGCTTTTTCATATTGTCCTCTTTCACTAAAAAATATTTTTCTTTTAGGCCACATTACGGTTTCGCTCGTCGCCTGCTCCAAGGGGCATTATATACCTGCAGAAATTAAAAAGGAACAATTATTTCTCTTTTGTAATAATTTATTAATCTGTGTAACCAAAACTTAAAAATACCCGAAAGCGAGGTTTTTGTATGATAAAGACAGCAAAGGATGCGGGTGCGGATAATTTTACCCCTTCTGTCCCTCAGTATTTTTCGTGGATCAACAACACAAACGAGGGCTCCACCGAGGAGCACACCCTTATAAATCTTGACTTTTTCAGATACCTTAAGGACACCTACGGAATGGAAATAAAAATCTATGCCTGGGATGCCGGAAACTTTGACGGAGCAAGTGAGGGCTACGGTAACATAAACGGCGAAAAGTTCCGCAGTCAGTATCCCGATGAGTACAATAAAGTTGTCGAAAAGGCAAAGGAAGCAGGTATACGTATGGGACTCTGGGGCAGTCCCGACGGCTACGGCGACGATGAAGAAACCGAAAAAGAGAGATTCGAATTTTTTGTGCATCTGTGCCGAGACCACGGCTTTGCTCTTTTCAAATTAGACGGCGTTTGCGGACATCTCAGACCCGAAAAGGCAGAGCTTTTTGCCGATATGCTTAAAGAGTGCCGTAAATATTCCCCCGACCTTATTGTGCTTAACCACAGACTGAATTTATTTGAGGCAGAAAAGCACGTCACTACATATTTATGGAACGGTGACGAAACTTATGTCGACGTAAGCCAGGGAAATAAAAACACCTGTATGCATCACAGAGGCTTTATGTTCGGAAGAGGACATACGGATAACCTCGAAAGACTTGCCGAGGACCACGGCGTATGCATTTCCTCAGGTATTGATTATTTTGAAGATGAGCTTATATATCAGGCATTTAACCGCTCTCTGATTTTAGCACCCGAAACCTACGGCAATCCCTGGTTTATGAGGGATGACGAGCTTCCCGAGCTTGCCCGTGTATATAATCTTCACAAAAGAAACGCTTCAATTCTCGTAAACGGCTTGCTCTTGCCCGAGAGCTACGGAGCAAACGCCTGCTCAAGAGGTACCGATACAAAACGCTTCATTTCGACGGGAAATAATTCCTGGGAAGAAAAGACGGTTACAATTAAATTAGATACCGAAATCGGTATAAGCACCGAGAAAAAGTTAGCAGTAAACATTCATCATCCATATGAAAAGCACCTTGGTGTTTTTAAGCCCGGCGACAAGGTTACAATCCCCCTTATGCCCTTCCGTGCAACTCTCATTGAGGTTGCAACGGAGGATGAGGCTGAGCCTATGCTCAAGAACTGCGAATACAGAATAGTAAAGGAATCATCAGACGGTACCCCTGAAGAGGTAAAAATTCTCAAGGCAGAAAAGGACGACATCCTTCTTTATAAAAACGGAGAAGACTTCTTCTTTATGGCAGGAGAAAAAACTGACATAAAGGAAAAGGCTCCCGTAAAAATAGGCTCTCTCGGAAACCTTCAGAGGAATCCCGAAAACGGAGAATTCCTTTATGAAAACGCAATGTTTGCAATAAATAATGACTGCCTTGAAAGAAGAAGCATTATCCGTTCGGGAGACACAAAAATCCCCGAGGTAAAAAGAGCAAGAGATGCTTTCTTCAATCAGAAGCTTTATAAATTAAGGGGTCTTGAAGCAGAGAATATGTTTGACGGCAAGGAAGACACCTTCTATGATTCTCAGTCAAAAACCTATTGCGACAGTAATCTTCGTATTGAAAACGGTTGCTTAAGAGTTGATTTCGGAAAAGAAATTTTCTGCGACAGCGTTGAAATCGAATTTTTCTCAGCGGACTATCCCACAAGAGAGGTTGAAATTCAGTCTGTTCCAGTAAAGGCAGAATATTCCGTAAATCTTGAAAAATGGCAGAATTCCGGGGATGTTGTTCTTACAGAAAAGGAAAAATACACCGAAGAGGTTATCCGTTTTACTGTCCATACCACGTATATGCTCCCCGGAAAAAAGATGATATCCTCTTACAAAATAAACGATGCGTTAAGATATCTCCGCATTGCTCATCCCGTTGACAGAATTTTCGCAGTAAGGCTTATAAAGAACGGAAAAGAAATCACTCCCGAAAAGCCCTTTGCAAACAATATGCAGGCGCACTACCGCTACAAGCAGACAAAAGCTGTTGTCTCCGGAGAATTCACTCTGCCCGATTATAAGGCTCTCCCCCGTCTTGCAATAGCTGTTGAGGGTACACACGGAGCTGAAAGCGCTTACTGTATTGCCCAAATCGAAGGTAAATTCTTCGGCTTCCCCGAAAGAGCCCCCGAATACAAGGCAAATCAGTGGGAGCACAGCGTTGTAAACTACGATAAAAACAATACGTTTTTCCTGAAGCTTCCCGAAGGTCTCGAGGGAAAAACTATAAAGCTGTATACGGTTTTCTCTGATTATAACAAAGCAAAGAGCTGTACCTGCGACGTATACCTCACACCGATACACTGATTCAGAAAGACAGCAGCAAAGCTATTACCGAAAAAAAACAAAAAAATACCTGTCACGTAAAATCGTGGCAGGTATTAATTATATCACTTAAGTGTCAAGGACGGGAAGCAGTGCGGTCTTTCACTTTATTACACAGAAGGTCATTCTTTCCTGAATAGTGAATGAGCCGTGGCCTGTGTTGAATCCGCCATGGTCGGAGGTGATTATGATAAGCCAGTCCTCAAGCTGATAGGTAGGTCTTGCTCCAATAGCCTCAATAATCTCAGCTGCATCTGCTTCGGCAGAATAGAAAGCATTGGCATAATCCTCATTTTCAAGGTCAAAACCCGTGTCGTGACCTGAATGATCGGTGTGCTCTAAAATCGTAAAAATAAAATCGGAGCAAAGAAGAGAATTCACATCACCGAGGGTATTCGCAAGTGTACCTGCATCATCGGGAGCATCTGAGAAGGTAACGTCAAGCCTCTTATCCTCGCAGTATGCCTTTTCGTGAATATAAGTAGCATCATCATCAACAAAATGTCCGTCCCATGATACATAAAAGGCAGAAGAGTCAGCCTTGTCGTTTTCAATGAGTGCGGAAAAAAGCGTGTGGACGTTCGTTGACATAGGTATGCCGTTTCCCGATACACCGTTGACGTCAGCCCACTGCCCCGTCAGAATGGATGCCCAGCCGGGAGCTGTAGAGGTATCCTGCTTGTTGAAAACGGGATAATTTACACCGCCGCAATAGGAAATATAAGCCTTACCGCCGTCAAGAATAAGCTTTTCAATTGCACCGCCCTCTTCACAGAGAGAAAGCGCATCTGCACGGCAGCCGTCGTAGCCGATAACGATAGCCTTCTTTGTAAGCTTACCGAAGGGAAGCTCAGAATTGAAATGCTCGTTAATTACATTGTAAAGATCAGTCTGGGGAATTGCTGTTTCAAGGGTATTTTCATAGGGCTCAAACTGCTCAATGTTATGCTTGTACTTATCCATAGTATCAAAATTGTTGACTCCTCCGATAACACCGTACAACATCATAAAAAACGCTGCAATTGAGGCAAGAACAGAATAAAACATATTAAGCATAATATCAATCCTTTCTTAAAAATAACTACTTTTATATAATATCATTTCCGGAAAACCTTGTCAAAATGATTAATTTACAAAAAAACTTACAATTTTTCATATAATATGCAACATTTCAGTTCGTTTTTGCGTCTAATATATTGAAGACGAAAAAAAGGAGAAATCTCTATGAAAAAGAAAATAATTATCTCTGTTGCGGTAATATGCGCCGTTTTTATTCTCGGCATATCCGCAGGGGCATTTTTAATGAACAGCAGTATCGGTATCAGCACGGGGCACGTGCTTATAAGCGAAAACGGAGCCTGCTTTCTCATAAAGGGCAACTCACCCGTGAGACTTTCGGATTACAGCGAAAACGGTGTTTTCCCCGAGCTGAAAACAGGTGACAGAGTGCTTGTGATTCACGACGGAATTGCGGAAAGCTATCCTGCCTCCACCCTTTGCAGATTATGCATAAAAACGGGAAACGGCAGTATTTCGGACATACCCGAAGAGGTAATTTCTTCTATGACACAGCTCGGCTGGCTGGGAGAGGCTTCTGACGGAAGCACAAAGGAAATCGGCTTCGAAGCACAGCTTATAAGAACGGAACTTCCCCACGGCGAAAATATTATTTTCCCCTGCTTTGACATTATAAAGGACGCCGCACAGCTGAAAGCCTACTGCGAAGCGGAAGGGCTCGGCATCAACGAAGAGTTCATAAAAGCAACAGAAAAATACACAGAAGAGTTTTTCACGGATAATCTTCTGTTTATTGCCCACATTGAAGAAGGAAGCGGCAGCAACACTCATAAGATTTCAAAGGTACTAAACACAGAAGATAAGACAAATGTTTATATAGAAACAATCACTCCCGAGGTTGGCACCTGCGATATGGCATATCACAGAATTGTGATTGAAATGAAGAAAAGCGATACGGAAAATACGGATTTTCAGCTGTTTTTTAACGGAGTTAAAACAGCGAACAATTGGAAAGATGTTAAAATTGCAGAAGAAAATGCAAACATTTTCCTCTCCCTTCCCGAGGACTGGGAATACACCGAAACCGGAAATGAGCCCGACAGCGAAACTAACCGTTCCGGCATAAGCTTTTACCATTCTTCCGATCCCGAAAACAATATTACAATTGAATTTACCGATGCTTTCGGTGTGTGCGGAACAGGTCTTCGTACTCAAGACATAACAATCAACAATTACACGGCATCTATGGGAATATATGACAGTTGTCCCACCTTCAGTTATATTGTTTTTGAGAATACACCCGGATTTTACGTAATTTATAATAATGCCGATGCCTTATGGTGGCAGAAATACGAGGACGATGTGCGAGCAATTTTCTCAACCCTTCGCATTGCCGAGGGTATAGTTTTCCGTGAAGAAGCTCTCAGCATCGCAGAGAAATACGCTGTCGGAGAAAACAAAAAGCAGTACGGCGAATTCGACTCCGCTTCGGGAATATGGTCCTTTGTTTTTGAAACAGACGAAGCCTCACAAACTATAAAAATCGACAAAAACGGAAACAAGGTTTAACGGAATACTATAAAAAAAATACCTGTCACGGCAATCGTGGCAGGTATTTCAATTATATTACTTATTCGTAAGATACGGGATTTCCGCAAATCTTATTTATAAAGAGGGCCGTATGCTGCGCATGCTCTGTAGTCTGCGCTCTCAAGGTCCTTAGTGCCGAATGCATTCCAGCAAGCAGGACGGAAAATCTTCTCTTCGGGAACATTGTGAAGACCTACGGGGATTCTGAGCATTGAGCACAGAGTAATAAGGTCTGCACCGATGTGGCCGTAGGAGATAGCACCGTGGTTAGCACGCCATGCATTCATAAGGTCATAAGCTGACTTGAAGGGACCTTCGCCTGTGCAGTTGGGAGCAAACCATGTGCAGGGCCATGTGTAGTCGGTTCTCTTCCAGAGTGTATCGGAAACCTCATCGGGAAGATTTACTGTATAGCCTTCAGCAATCTGGATTGTGGGTCCGAGACCCTTAACAAGGTTGATTCTGATCATTGTGCAGGGCATTTCGGCACGGGTAAGGAAACGGGAAGAATATCCGCCGCCTCTGAAATAGCCGTTGTCAGCAGGTGCCCATTCTGTAGCAGCAAGCATCTTTTCGATGTCTTCCTCTGTTACATCATACCAGGGCTTCATAACGGGGTTGCCGTTTTCGTCCTTAACCTCACCGCAAGCGTCAAGACAGCAGGCACCGGAGTTAATAAGGTGAATAAATCCGCCTGCTTCCTTAGCCTTGCCTTCAATATCGTAGCCTGTAACTCTCTTTACAGCGGAATCGCTCCAGAAGGTACGAACGACAGCAAACATCTGAGCTCGGTTTGTAAGGAGCTTCATAAAGAGCATTGAAATGGAGTTGAGAACGTCGTTTTCAGTTGCAAGGATGTAGGGCTCTCTTGCGCCGTTCCAGTCAAAGGAGGTGTTGCAGAGTGCTTCGCCGAAGTCACAGTTGGGATAGAAGTCTGTCCACTGTCTCTGACCCTGGAAGCCTGCAGCAATAGCGTTGTGTCCTACTGCCTCTTCCTCACAGCCCTTAGGAAGGTTGGGGTTGCCGTTCATAAGGTCCTTGATGATAACCATCATCTTAACAACGAATTCCCAGTCAGCATCCTTCTGCTCACGTGACTTTCTTACGAATTCGGGGTTCTTATCGAAGCCTTCCTTGCACTTAGCCTTTGTCCATGCGAGAGCCTTCTGATACTCTGCCTCGTCATAGATGTTTTCAGACATTCGTCTGATGATTTCTACCTCGTCTACTGATTCAACACGCATACCGAGATATTCCTCGATGAATTCGGGGCTGATTGATGAACCGCCGATACCCATACAGATTGAACCGATCTGAAGATAGGACTTGCCTCTCATTGATGCAGCTGCAACAGCGGCACGTGCGAAGCGGAGAATCTTTTCCTGAACATCAGCGGGAACTGTAGTATCGTCAGCATCCTGAACGTCGTGACCGTAGATACCGAATGCGGGAAGACCCTTCTGTGCGTGTGTAGCAAGAACTGATGCAAGATAAACCGCACCGGGACGCTCTGTAGCATTGAAGCCCCATACGCCCTTGATTGTCATGGGATCCATATCCATTGTTTCGGAGCCGTAGCACCAGCAGGGAGTAACGGAAAGAGTAATATCTACGCCTTCCTTCTTGAACTTAGCAGCACATGCGGCAGCCTCTGCCACACGGCCTATAGTTGTATCGGCAATAACAACCTTTACGGGCTCGCCGTTTGAATATTTAAGATTATCGGAAATGAGCTTAGCGGCAGTTTTTGCCATATTCATTGTCTGCTCTTCAAGGGAGCCTCTTACGTCAAGGGGTCCTCTTCTTCCGTCAATACAGGGGCGGATACCGATTACGGGATAATCGCCGATAAGTCTGTTTTCAGCCATAGTAAAATCGTCCTTTCATAAAAACAGCCGTAAAAGACTGTCATAATTTCACAAGTATAATATATCACAGCAAAAACTTTAATTCAATAATAAACTTACATAATATTCACCCTTAAAATATGTAAATTATAGCTTATTGACTTGTTTTTATCTTTCTGATAAATTTGTCTTGAAAGGGAGGAAAATAATATGGCTAAAAAATTTGCAAAAATCGCAGGCATTGTTCTGCTTGTACTGATTTTTATTGCAGGAGGGATTACCGTGTCACTTTTCACGTTACCCCAGAAAATTAAGATTCCGCCCACAGTTTTTGATATGGGAGATGAAAACTACTGTGTTCTTTTCGTAACATCTCTCAAGGGCAGCGGTTACATAAAATACACCGTAAACGGAGAGGAAAAGGTAATCTGGGACACGACATCCGGCACAATTTCAACCCACGATACAGTGCATAAAGTTATCGTCCCCAAGGAGGAGCTCAGAAATAACTCCTACGTTGTGGGCTCTCAGTTCGTTGCATATAAGCTCGGCTATTCCGCAATAAAGGGCGGCTCTGTTGAAAGCGGGCCCATTAATTTCAGAGGCGGAGAAAAGGAAGACGGAATAAAGCTTCTTGCAATCACCGACGTTCACGAAATGATGAACGAAGTTAAAAAATCTCTTGAATTTTTTACCGAGGAATATGATATGATGGTATTTCTCGGAGATATCTGCTCAGACTTCGGAAACAAGAGCAGATTTACCGACCACGTGCTCGCTGATGCTTCATACATCACAAAGGGTGAATATCCCGTTGTATATGCAAGAGGCAATCACGAAACAAGAGGAGAATATGCTTCTCAGCTGCTTCAGTATTTCCCCACAAGCACGGGTGAGCTTTACTATACCTTCAGCTACGGCGGTCTTTCCGCTATTGTTCTTGACCCCGGAGAAGACAAGGAGGATGACCACGTTGAATACAGCGGTCTTGTAGATTTCAGCTCCTACAGAGAAAAGCAGTTCAAGTGGATAAATTCTCTGAAGGCAGAGGATTTCACAGGCAGATACAAGCTTGTTTTCAGCCACGACCCTACCCTCACCGAGCATTTCGGCAAAAACTGGGAGGAGCCCCTTAAAAATCTCGGCTTCAATCTCATTGTGGGCGGACACCATCACCAAAGCTCACTTACAAAAGGAGACATTTCCGTTTTCATTGCCGGCGGAAAAAACAGCGATTTCATCTGGGCGGCTTCTTCAATCACAATGGAAAACGGTGAAATCAAAATGAAGACCGTAAATATTGACGGAACAACAATTCTTGAAGATTCAATTGAAGTATAAAACACAGACGGCTCACACAAAAGTGAGCCGTCAATTATTTTAATATCAGGAAGATTCTTTCTGACTGTTAAGCGGGTTCCATTTTCCGCTTATCCAATGGATGAAATACATCACAAACAGGAACATATTGTGTGCAATCATACAACCCCAGGCAGAAACAAGACCGCCCGAGAAGAACCGGATAAAAATGAACGTACCGACAATTCTTATGCCCCACATACCTACAATATTATAGACAAAGGGCTTTACGGTTCTGCCTACTCCCTGCATCATACCCTCAATAATAATTGACACTCCGTAGAAGGGCTCGGACACAGCAACCATACGAAGAACCGTTGAACCGAGCTTTATAACCTCGGGAGAGTCCGAAAAAATATCCATCATAAAAGGAGCAAATACGAAAAGAAGTCCGCCCGAGATTATCATAAGACCGACCTCGGAAAGCAGGGTCATTCCTGCAAATTCCTTCATTTTCTTATTGTCCTTTGCTCCGAGAGCATTTCCTGCAAGAGTTGCCGCCGCCGTCTGCATACCATAGCCGGGGATATAGAATACGGATTCAACGGTATTTGCAATTGTGTGTGCAGCGGTTGCAACCTCACCGAGAGAATTTATCATAGAGGCAAATGCAACGTAGCCGAGGCACGTACCGAAGCGCTGAAGCATATTGGGAAACGCCACCTTAAGACAGGGCT
>JAZNAI010000166.1:0-2650 GCA_045586465.1 Acutalibacteraceae bacterium
TATTTTGAAAACGGAAATCTCGGCGAATACGAAATGGTGATTTAAGGAGAAGATTTTATGCGTCTTATTCCTCAGCCTTATAATATTGAGCTTACGGGCGGTACAACGGCCTTCCGTGAAATAACGGAAAAGGAAAGGGTCAAAAGCTTCGGAGAAGAAGAATATGAGCTGATAATAAAGTCCTCCGGAATTACTGTGAGAGCCGGAACGGATAAAGGCTTTTTCTATGCGGACGTTACAATGAGGCAGATTGTTTCCTTGTACGGAACGGTGCCTTGTATGAAAATTTACGATAAACCGAGATATCAGCACAGAGGCTTTATGATAGACTGTGCAAGGCATATATTTTCCGTAGACGAGCTTAAAAAGATGATTTCTGCCGCCGCTGATGTAAAATTCAATAAATTTCATTGGCATCTTTCCGATGACCAGGGCTTCAGAATTGAACTGGATTCTCTTCCCGAATTAACCGAAAAGGGGAGTGTGAGGGACTGTGACAGCTTCATTAACTGCAAAAGCGACAAGCCCTATTCCGGTTATTTCAGAAAAGAAGAAATCCGTGAAATTATAGCCTTCTGCCGTGCAAGGTATATCGATGTTATCCCCGAAATTGATATGCCGGGACATCAGAGCGCATTTCTTCACGTTTACCCGGAATTTACCTGCAAGGGGGATGCCGTTAAGGTTAAGACTACGCAGGGCATTTTTAAAGACATAATTTGTGCAGGAAACAAAGAAGCTAAAGAGTATCTGAAAAAGATTCTTGATGAAATATGTGAGCTTTTTCCTTATGATACGGTTCATATCGGCGGAGATGAGGTTCCGAAAGCAAATTGGAAGAGCTGTGAAAAATGCTCCGAAATTATGGCAGAAAACGGACTTTCTGATTATAATGACCTGCAATGCATATTTATAAATGAAATGGCAGGGTACCTTAAAAATAAGGGCAAAAACTGCATTGTGTGGAATGATTGCCTTAAGGGGAAGGGACTTTCCCCCGAAATCGCAGTTCAGCATTGGCAGAAGGGACCGGAACGCACCTCTGCGGAAGCAAACAAGGGAAGAAAAACCATACTTTCACCCTTTACTCCCTTTTACGTTGATTACCCTTATGGCATGCATACCCTTAAGGCTGCTTATAAATATGAGCCTGAAAAGCTTAAGGGACTTGACAGCAACGGAAAAGAATCAATAATCGGCGTTGAATCTCCAATCTGGACAGAGCACATAAACACTAATGACCGACTTGAATATATGTGCTTTCCCCGTTGGTTTGCTGTAGCCGAATGTGCCTGGACTGCCAAGAGCAATAAAAGCTATAATGAATTTTATGAGGTTCTTGTACGTCTTTGCAGTAATTACCGTGAAAAAGGGCTTAATATTGCCCCTGAAAAGGACTGGAACCCTTCGGTTGTGATAAGACTTGCCGAAACAGTAAAGTTTTTTATTCCGAAAAAATAAATCAAAAAATAAAGCGATGTGATATATTTCACATCGCTGATTTTTATCAGAAGGGGTTGCAGCGTGAGCAGGCGGTGTAGCCTTCATTTATTGCCGCTTCTTTGGTTCTGAAATATATTCTGTTTTCTTCCTTGGGAAGGGATGAGCAAGAGGGAACGTGCAGTTTTTTTGAGTTGATATTGCCGATATATTCTCCTTCATCTGCGGGAATATCAGGCTCAGGCTCCGAGGGCACTTCAGGTTCATCAGGTGCTTCAGGCGGTGTGGGAATTGTCGGATTTGTTTCAATATCCTGATTCTTTTGGGTTGTTACGGTAAGATTTTCGCCGTCACTTTCAATCACAATGTGGCCTTGCATATCAGTTCTGTAAACCTTTGTATCGGAATCTCTGAGTCGGGAAAGAACCTCCTCGGTCGGATGACCGTAGCTGTTATCATTACCGACGCTTATTACTGCAAGCTCAGGCATTATTTCTCTTAAGAAGGTGTAGGTTGTTGATGTTTCCCCACCGTGGTGACCTACCTTGAGAACGTCTGCGGAAATATCCATACCTGAGTCAAGTATTAATTTTTCAGCATCCTTTTCAATGTCGCCGGTAAAGAGGAAGGACGTTTCACCGTACTCAATTTTTGTGACAAGGGACGTGTTGTTTGTTCCCGGGCAAGGTTCTGTAAGAGGGGTAATGAACGTAAGCGTACTGCTTCCCAGTGTAATAGTATCACCTGCAGCGGGAATGGTAAGATTGAGCTCTTGTGCTTCGACAGCTTCAAGAAAATCCTTATAGCAGTCTGTATCTGCCCCTTTTTCAGGTGCAAAAATTGCTTCTGTAACGGTATATTCATTCAGTACGTAGCTAAGCCCTCCGACGTGGTCCTCGTGAGCATGGGTACTAATAACGTAGTCGAGTTCTTCAATTCCGAGTTCCTCGATGTATGAAGCAACAAGATCGCCGTCACCTACATTGCCGGCATCAATCAGAAGAGTTTCACCGTCACATATGATAACAGCACTGTCTGCCTGACCGACGTCAATGAAATGCACCCGGAAGAAGCTGTCCTCAGTTTCTGTTTCAATAAAAATCAGTTCATCAAGACCGACAGCCATTCTGAGAATGGTTCTTGCATCGGAGGCATCGGTTTTGCCGTTGCTGTCAACGTCGCTGATAAATTGCTGTGCACCGTCAAAGCC
>JAZNAI010000167.1:0-4638 GCA_045586465.1 Acutalibacteraceae bacterium
AAAGAGCTACGGAAAGCGTGTTTTGATAAAAGACGGCGACAATCGTTTCAGAGGTGGCGCGCTTTGCGACCATCCCCATATCTTTGATATGATAAGACATATGACATGCAGGCGGATATCAGACAACAGGTATGACAGATGCCGCTATGAATGCCGCAAATAATCCGGGCGGTGCAGTTAATGCATTTATGGGAATGGGAATGGCAGGAAATATGATGGGTAATACAGCAGCTCTTTTCCAGCAGGGAATGGCTCAGCAGCAGTATCAGCAGGCTCAGCAGCCCGCTCCCGCACCTGCACCCGTTGACGGATGGAAATGCTCCTGCGGAAATACAGTTTCAGGCAATTTCTGCCCCAACTGCGGCGGTAAAAAGCCGGCTCCTCAGGGCTCCTGGAAGTGCTCATGCGGAAATGAAGCTACAGGAAACTTCTGTGCAAACTGCGGTGCAAAAAAGCCCTCCGATGAGTGGACCTGCGCCTGCGGACAGACAAACAAGGGAAATTTCTGTCCCAACTGCGGAAACAAGAGAGCATAAGAGGGGGTAAATATATATGGCAGTATTTCAGTCAATTATGTCGAATTTCGGCACCTTTTTAATGGCAATAATTCTGACCGTAATCCCCTATGCAGGCTTTGAGCTTCCCGTTATTGACAACAAAGAAGATGCCTGTCTTATGACGGTTGAACTTCTTTCGGACACTCACGTTGAAGAAAAAGAGCTTATAAGACAGTTTATGCTCACCTCTTCCCTTACGAATCTCAAGCACGCAAAGGCTGACGTAAGTGCGGTTGTTGTTGCAGGTGATATTACTAACTATGCAGACGAGCCCTCACTTGCAAAATACTATGATATTCTCAGAAAATACAGTCCCGTACCCGTTATTACGGCGGCAGGCAACCACGATATCGGCCACGTGGGTGACAGAGACGTAACAAACATCACCCGTGAAGAAGCAAAGGCAAACTTCATCCGCTACAATAACGAATATATGGGTATGCAGAACACCGAAAACTATTACGTTACGGAAGTAAACGGATACAAATTCATTGTTCTCGGTGACGACGTTATTGACGGCGGTCATTGGGATGCTATGGATATTTCTCCCGAGCAGATGGCTTTTCTTGACAGCGAATTGGCTTCTGCCGACGGTGAGCCCGTATTCGTTATCTGCCATTGGGCGGTTGACGGCAAAAACGGTCAGGAAATCGTTTACCCCGACAGCGGTATTGAACTCAGCATAAACGATGTAAAGTCCGTTATGGAAAAGTATGAGAACGTTTTTTATATAAGCGGTCACATTCACGGCGGTATCAAGAGTACTCTTGCGGCTGACCTTGCAGGCTTTTCTAACGTTGAGCAGGAAAACGGAGTAACCTACGTTTCACTTCCCACCTTCGGCATTATAAATTCCTTCGGCTACCCCTGGTCAGGCACGGGAATTCAGATGGAGGTTTACGAAAACAAGGTAATCTTCCGTCCGAGGCATATGGTCACAAACGCATGGTTCACAAATGCGGTTTATACAATTGACTTGGTTTAATCCTTAAAAAAAATAAAACACCCGAAAAAGAGATTTCTCTTCTTCGGGTATTTTTTTACAAGATAAACAGTAAAGGCATAAGGCTGAAAAATCCAGCTTTATGCCTTTTTTTGATTTATGCCTCGATGGCTTCAAGTCCTACTGCTGCACGGAGAATGATTCTTGCGTCGTCTGATGTAATCGTCGCATTACTGTCAACGTCTGCAAAAAGAACATTCTTTTCGGGAAGTCTTTCAAGACCGACTGCCGCACGGAGTGTAATTCTTGCATCAGAAGAGGTTACAATACCGTCAAGGTCAGCATCACCTGCGCTGCCGCCCACCGTAAAGCCTGAAATTGCTTCTGTTTTTGCGCCGTTTACGGTGTAGGTCTTTATGCCGAGATAATCTTCACCTACGGTAATTGCAGAGAATACGGGAAGCTCTGTTTCCTTAACTGTCTTATAAGAAATACCTTCTTCGGAAATTACCGTGAAGCTGCCTTCTTCAATTATAAGGTCAACACCGTAATTTACTGCAATATCCTCAAGCTGAGGGGAGAGTGCCGTATTATCCTCGGGGGTTTCACCCATAAGGATTATCTTCCACTCGGCATCGGAGCCCTGAAGATCATTTTTAAGCCATTCGGTCTGCTCTCTCGAAAGAGCACCGCCGGATGTGAGATTGTTAACGTTAATTACGGAGAAGTGTGCACCGCCGTAATTGTAGGAGTAGTAAAGTCCCGAATCTGTAATCTGTGAGGGTGCATGGGAAACGGGGAAATGCTTATTCTGTGCACCTTCGCTTTCAAGGTCGGTCTCCCCTGCCGCATAAGCGGTCATTTTGCCCGAGAAATATTCCTCGGCGAAATTAATTCCGAAGGACCACATATCGTCATTGTCACCCTTGCCCGTAAAAGAGCCCGTATAAGCTAAGAAGCTCCAATCGGGATAAAGTGTATCTGCGGCTTTAAGGGAAGCTGAGAAATCCTCAAAATACGAGGGAATAAAGCCCTTTGTGCCGGAAACCTGAATAAAGGTGAATTCCCCGTCAGCAGGTGCGGTTTTTATGCTGTACTCTGACATAAATCCCTTTTCTCTGTCACCGATTTCGTAATTATATTCTGTATCCGCCTTAAGTCCCTTTACGGTTACGGTGTGCTTTACTGCCTTGTGAGTCCAGGGTAAGATTGCAAACGTACCTGCATCAAAGCCCGGTGCGGTGTAGACGGTCTCTTCCGTGTTCTTAATGATTTCACAGTCTGAGATTTCGTTGCCCTTTTCATCGGTTACCGTGATGTCTGTGCCCGTTACGGAATACTTTGTAAGCCAGCTTACGGTAAATGCATTGCTGTTATCCTCTGCGGGAGTTACGGTTACGTTTGCAGGAAGCTGCATATCCTCCGCAGTAGGAACAACCTTTACGGGACCGTTATTAACGTATGTTACGTCAAAGTCCTTTGTGTCATCCTTTACCATACCGCCGATAACGATTTTTGCCTGATATGTTGCCGCTGCCTTTGTGTCCTCGGTAATAAACATACCGACAAGGTTGTCAATAAGAGAATCAACGCTGTCACCGTAAGGGATAAGACCCGTACCGAGTACTGCTTCAACTATTCTTCCGAGGCTTACGTCCCCGAAGCTTCTGAAGCAGTCGGCAAGAGAATTGAGTGTTGCCTTAAGGTCGCAGGGATCAATTCTGAGATCAAGGAAGGCTATCACAAGCATAAAGAAAAGCTGAACGTATTCACCTATCGTTGAAGCCTTACCTACGAAAAGAGTATCGAAATGAAGGCTTATGCCTGAGAGAATATTATCAAGAAGAACGTCCTCTACAACGTATTTCTTGATAAGTGAAATAAGAAGCTCAAGAAATTCGGGAGTACCTGAAAATTCTATAATATCCTGTAAGAAAAGGTCATCTGAAATATCCTCATTACCGGGATACATTGTTGCAAGCACAGAGAAAACTGCATCACCGAGAGTTCCCCCGTGAGCGGTACTGCCGAAGCCGTAGGAATCAATGAACTTTGTGCAGGGAACGTCGGAAATCTCTGCTTCAAGAAGATTTCTGAGGGCAGACTTTATTACGGCATATGTCTCCTGCTTGTTATAGATGTACTTCGTCATAATCTGCGTATCAAGGTCATTGAGGAAGCTCATAACGTTTTCACCGGAAACAATTGTTTCTCCGTCAAGCCTTATACCGCCGAGAAGGTAAGAATTTATTGTCTTTTCAATATCAATTCCGAGCTCTTTTTCAACGTATTTTACAACACTGCCCTCGGCTCTTATGCCGTTTACGTATTTGTCGAGTGTGCTCTTAAGAATACCGAAGATGTATTCTGTTGCATCAAGATTGCCGAACTGCTTATAAAAGCCCGTTGTTCTGTAGGGTGAAGGATAGGTGCCGTTACCGGAAAGTGCCTCAACACCCTCATATTCATCACAGTTCTTCTGATTAAAGGTAACGTCAAGACCGCCCTCAGCGTTCTTATTAAAGTCAGTTACTCTGTATGCGAAGGGGAACTGAGTGAGTGTGGGAGTAATAACGGAATACATTGCATTACCTGAATCGGAATAATCAATTGCAACGTCACTTATGTGCTGATGTCCGCCGAATGCGTAATTGATACCTGCATCTGCAAGAATTTCGGCAAGCATATAGCCGTCATCAATTACAAAGCCCTGCATAAGGTACTCGTGGAAGTAGTTGGCTCCTGCCAGATTCCAATGGGTGAAAAGAAGAGGAATTTCTCCGTCCTTCTTTGCATCACGTGCTTCTGAAAGCACCCATTCGAGAAGCTCGGGAGTGAACTTACCTGCAGTCTCCTGCTTGGCAATACCCGATTCAGTAACGTCGGGAGTGAATTTTCCGCCGTCAGCAAGAATAAGTCTGTAGCCGTCTCCGGTTTTTACGGAATAGGAAAGGCAGCCGCCGGTTTCAGCGGTAAAATCTGCAAACTGATGATATGCATCGGAGAAGCCGAGTTCCTTGTAGATATTATAAAAATCAGTAGGAGTAGTGATTCTTGCTTCTTCCTTCTTGTTGTCGTTTATGAACTGAGAAGCTCTGGGGTTATTGATATCGTGGTTACCGGGGGTAACGAGAATCT
>JAZNAI010000168.1:0-14242 GCA_045586465.1 Acutalibacteraceae bacterium
CAAGAACAAAGAGCTTCTTATGCCTTATATGGGCAAGAAGAATGTTGAGATCATCTGGGGTGACTTCCTTGAATATGATTCAATTCTCAAGGGTATAACAGGTGCAGACTATGTTCTCCATATCGGCGGTATGGTTTCTCCTGCTGCTGACTACAAGCCCTACACAACAAGAAAGGTTAATGTAGGCGCTGCTGAAAATATCTGTAAGGCAGTTCTCGCTCAGCCTAATGCTGATGATATCAAGGTTTGTTACATAGGCTCAGTTGCCGAAACAGGTGACAGAAACACTCCTATACATTGGGGCAGATGCGGCGACCCCATCAAGGTTTCCGTTTATGACCACTATGCAATTTCAAAGGTTATGGCTGAAAGAGTTTTCGTTGAAAGCGGAATCAAGCATTGGGTTGTAATGCGTCAGTCAGGTATCCTTTATCCTGCAATTCTCCACAATATGGAGCCCATTATGTACCACGTTCCTCTTAACGGTATGCTTGAATGGTGTACTGTTGAAGATTCAGGACGTCTTATGAGAAACTTCGTTACGGAAGACCTTCCCGAGGAATTCTTCAGAAGATTCTATAACATCGGTTCCGGTAAGGAATACAGACTTACAAACTTCGTATTTGAAGAGCTTCTTCTCGGCTGTATCGGTCTCGGCTCTCCCAAGACTCTTTTTGATCCCAACTGGTTCACAACAAAGAACTTCCACGGTCAGTATTATGCAGACGGTGACCTTCTTGAGGATTATCTCCACTTCCGTGCAAATATGCCCGTTAAGGACTATTTTGACCATATGGCAAATCAGGTTGAATTCTACTTCAGAATTCCCAAGTACATCCCCACCAAGAAGCTTATCGGTGCATGTGCTAAGCCCTTTATGAAGAAGATTGCCGAAACCGAAAGATGGGGTACACTCGATTGGATCAAGACTAAGGATCCCGTAAGACTTTCCGCTTACTACGGCTCTTATGAGGATTATCTCAAGATTCCCGCAAATTGGGATGAATTCAAGCTTGAAAGCCCCGATAAGAGAAACGAAGCTGCCGATGAATTCAAGCTCGACCACGGTTATGATGAATCAAAGCCCAAGACAGAGCTTGATATTAATGATATGAAGCAGGCTGCCCGGTTCCGTGGCGGTGAGTGCCTCAGCGATACAATGACAAAGGGCGACCTTGTTACAAAGCTTAAGTGGAAGTGCGGATGCTGCGGACACGAATTCGAAGCAAGCCCCAACCTTATCCTTCTCGGCGGTCATTGGTGCCCCGAATGCTACCTTCCCGAAAAGAAGTGGAATTACGATGAAATCGCAAAGACAAACCCCTTCTTTGCTCAGGTATGGTACACTAACCACTCCAAGGATGAAAACAATGTTTATGACTTTGATGAAATCTTTGACGGTTGGGAAAAGAAGAAATAAACCATATATTTTTACCGCTGTTCCGAAAGAACGGCGGTTTTTTCTGTTGATTTTTCTTTTAATTTGATCTATTATTTAATCAATATAATAACAGACACAAGAGGAAATTATGAAATACAAGCTTGTAATATTTGACCTTGACGGAACAGTTCTTGATACTCTCGGGGACCTCTGCAATTCCGTAAATTTTGCACTTAAATCATATAATCTGCCCGAGAGAAGTCTTGATGAAGTAAGAACCATTGTGGGCAACGGAATAAGAAGACTTATTGACCTGTCAGTGCCTGAAAATACGGCATTATCTATAACCGATTCCGTATTTGATGCATTTAAGTCTCATTATAAAGAGCACAGCAGTGACAATACGAAGCCTTATATCGGTATAGCTGAGCTTCTCAGAGAATTGAAGGAAAAGGGAATATTGACTGCTGTAGTGTCAAATAAAGCGGATTTTGCCGTAAAGAGCCTTGCAGATAAATACTTCGACGGACTCTTTTCCTATATATCAGGTGAAAAAGAGGGAATACCCCGAAAGCCTGCCCCCGATATGGTGCAAAATGCTATAAATTATTTCGGCATTGAGTCTTATGACGCTGTTTATGTGGGAGATTCAGAGGTTGATATAATGACAGCAACAAACTGCGGTATCGACAGCATTATTGTTACTTGGGGATTCAGGGATAAGGAAATTCTTATTAATTCAGGAGCAAAAATTCTTGCAGATGACATTATTACCTTGAAAAATATGCTTATATAATCAAAAACAGCCTGCAATTTACTGCAGGCTAAATTTTATATGTTTTAGGTTTTCTTTCTTCATAAAACGTCAGCTCATTAAATCCGAGACTTTTTAGCAATTCGGCACCTTCATTCAGGCCTTTCCTGATATCAGAAGGGGAGTGGGCATCGCTTCCGAGAGTAATACTTTTACCGCCGAGAGTTTTATAAAGCCTTATTATGTCCTTATCAGGCATAAAATATCCGTCGGCGATTCCGGATGTATTAACTTCCAGAGTTTTATCTCGCTTTATTACAGCTTTCAGAATTTCCGATATTACAGGTAAGTGCTTATTGATGCCGACATTCCGTTTATATTTGTAAACTATATATCTTAATAAAACTGTCAAATGGCAAAGAATGTCATAATCATTGCTTTGTGCAGTTTCCAGTAAATCTTCAAAATACTGCGTAACATATCTGTCAATAAAACTGTCCGGAAAAGCCGTAAAATCAATTACAGAAAAAGGCATATCAAAATTTTCGATTCTTACAGCGTGAACAGAGCCTAAAATGACATCGTAATCATAAGAATTGATGATATTCTCTGCAAAATCGGGATTAAACAGAGCTTCTCCTATTTCTATCCCTTTTGAAATAATAAGCTTATCTTTATAAAGCTCCTTGTATTTTTCTGCCTCCTTATAAGATAAGCTGAGATTTCTGAGCATTGTATTATCTTCGGAGTATTCGCAGTCACAATGATCCGTAACCGCAAAGCCCGAAAGAATATTCTCTTCGGCAGATCTGCACAGCTCTTCGATTGTACCTTTTCCGTCGTGGGAAAACAAAGTATGGGTATGACAGTTGAATAATTTCATTTTCTTCACCGAAAACAGTATATAACTAAATCCTGTAATTGACAAGAAAAAGTTTTGTTGATAAAATATTCAGATAGGAGTGATACAAATGACTGATGTTGAACAATTAGTAAGTCTTCTTTTTGAAAAAAAGCTTAAGATTTCTGCAGCAGAATCCTGCACGGGCGGAATGTTTATATCGAAGCTTATTGATATTCCGGGAACATCCGAAATTATCGGAGCATCTTACATTACTTATTCGGATGATGCAAAAATCAATACAGTAGGCGTAAAGGCTGAAACTATTGAAAAATTCGGTGTTGTCAGCGAAAATACGGCACTCGAAATGGCAGTCGGTGCAATGAATACTGCAAATAGTGACATTGGTGTCGGAATTACAGGCTTTGCAGGCCCTTCCTATGATGACAATGACCCTGACGCAGGTAAGGTTTGCTTCGGATTTTCTGTAAACGGAAAAACCGTAACGTCAACTAAGCGCTTCGGTAACATCGGAAGAAATGCCGTCAGGGAGCTTTCCTGTATATATGCTATTGATACTCTTATAAAACTTATTAAAACCTTCGGAGTATAAAAATGATAAAACGAAAATTTTCCGCATTGCAGGTAATAGCTCTGGGCTTCTTCCTTATAGCAATGCTCGGTACATTGCTTCTTATGCTGCCGATTTCTTCGAGTGACGGAACGTGGACACCGTTTCTTACGGCGCTTTTTACCTCCGTATCGTCCTCTTGTGTTACGGGACTTGTTCTTGTTGATACCGCTATGCATTGGTCGTTATTCGGTCAGATTGTTTTAATCCTTCTGATTCAGACGGGCGGTCTGGGCTTTATGACAATAGCAACCTTCTTTATGTCCTTTGCAAAGAAGAATATAAACTTAAGAAACCGCAGTATTATGGCAGAGAGCATCAATACATCTCATATTGCAGGGCTTAAGAAAATTACAAAGAAAATTATTATCGGTACAGCTCTTTTTGAGGGCATCGGTGCCGTAATTCTTTCTTTGTGCTTTATCGGTGAATTCGGTGTTGTTAAAGGAATATGGTACGGTGTATTTCACTCGATTTCCGCTTTCTGTAATGCAGGCTTTGACCTTTTAGGTGTTCAGGGAGAGTTTTCGTCCCTTATAAATTACACGGGAGATGTAATAGTTAATATTACACTAATTATTCTGATCTCTGTAGGCGGAATAGGTTTTCTTGTATGGGATGATATTGCGAGAAATATACTGAATTTCCGAAAATATCAGCTTCATACGAAAATTGTCCTTGTTGTAAGCTTTATTCTTACCTTCGGCGGTGCAATTCTCTTCTTCATTTTTGAAAACAATCATTCACTTTCGGGAATGACTGCAACGGAAAAGATACTCGGTTCGCTGTTTTCATCCGTTACCTGCAGAACTGCAGGCTTTAACACGGTTGACTTTGCCGCTTTATCAAAGGGCAGTATCCTTATTATGTGCTTTCTTATGTTTGTGGGCGGCTCCTCAGGCTCGACCGCAGGCGGTGCAAAGACAACGACAATTGCTGTAATTTTTTCATATCTGTTCTCAAGCCTCAGAGGAATTTCAAAGCCTGTCATTTTCGGAAGAACAATAGACAGCGAAACCCACAGAAAAGCTGTTACGGTATGTGTTTTTAATCTGACGCTGATTTTTTGTGCCGTGACACTTATATGTTCTGTTGATAACCTGCCCCTTGAGGATGTATGCTTTGAGGTATTTTCTGCTATGAGCACGGTGGGTATGACAACAGGTATCACCCGCGATTTATCTGTAATTTCTCAGATTGCAATTATAATTCTGATGTATTGCGGCAGGGTGGGAAGTATTTCCTTTGCCCTTGCAATTCTTGAAAAAAGGGCACAGCCACAGGTCACCTGTCCCACAGAATCCATAACGGTAGGTTAAAAAGGAGTTATTATGAAATCATTTCTTATTATCGGTATGAGTACCTTCGGTCAGCATCTTCTTAAAGAGTTATATGATAAAAAGTGCGATGTTTTTATTGCTGACATAAATGAAAATGTTATTACACCCAATCTCGCTTATGCCGTTACTGCTAAAATTGCAGACTGTACCGATGAGCAGGTATTGAAAAGCTTCGGTGTTGATGAATTTGACACCTGCTTTGTTTGTCTCGGCGGTAATTTTACTGAAGCTCTTGAGGTTGCATCAATATTAAAGGAGCTCGGAGCAAAAAAAATTATTGCCGAAGTTAACCGTGAGCGTGAAAAGAAATTCCTTTTAAGAAACGGTGCTGATGAGGTAATATATCCCGAAGAGGATATGGCAATCCGTGTAGCTGCAGAAGAGAGCAGCGATTCTGTTTTCGACTTTTTCGAGCTTTCCGACGGATATTCAATCTATGAAATATCAGTACCGTCATCGTGGACAGGGAAGTCACTTAAAGAGCTTCGTGTCCGTGAAAAGTATAACATAAACATTATTGCCGTAAAAAAAGACGGACATATTGTGCCCGTACTTTCTCCCGACAGTAAATTCACTTCTGATGAACACATAATAGTTATGTGTCACAAGGAAGACATAAATAAATTTATAAAATAACGGCGTTTTATGGCTATTTTTTATTTACGCATATTCTCCATTGTTATCGGTATTGCCGTGCTTTTAACTGATATTTATCTGTTTTACCGAGCACTTTGCTACCGTCGTCACCTATGCGGTAAATGCAAGGGTTATCTTAAGGATACAAAACAGCTGAAAGACGTCTATATCGGTCTAAAAGCCGGCAGATTTTACAAAAGATATATTGAATATGTCTACGTTTACAGGGTTGACGGCAAGGAATATTTTGTTGACGGTGGCGTTCCGGGCACAAAAAACGGTCTTCGTAATTGTGTAGATATAATTTATCAGAAAAGAAAGCCGGAGAGAGCTTATATATCGGATATGACTTTTCCGCTTGAAAGCGTTTATGCCTGTCTTCTTTGTCCCGTGTGGATAATTCTTATTATCTGCGGAATATTTATGTAACATAAAAGCGGTGTGCCGTAAGACACACCGCATAATTTTTATTTTTCAGCTTTTCTTTTTTCAAGCTCTGAAAGGATTCTGGAATATTCCTTTTCGTCTATCTTGTATTTCTTCATAGTAATGAGAACGCCGAGACCCATAAAAACAATTGGCAGGAAAGCCATAACAGCTCTTAAAGCAAAGGTCATTCCGTCTGTTGCTCCCGTAAGAACCTCTTCTATGTAATTGGTTTTATAGCTTTCAGTCCATACATCGGGATTTGAAATTGCTGCGTTTTCTGCATCTGCAATCTTGTTTGTAATATCAGTAAGACCGATAGCAAGGTAAACAACCATAATAATTAACTGCTGCAGAGAGCTTGACATCTTTGACATAAAGGGTTTAACGGAGAAAATAAGAGCTTCATTTCTTTCGCCTGTCATATATTCGTTATATTCAACGGTGTTTGCAAGAAGAATTGCCGCAATAAGGTAGAAAAGTGCACCGCCGATGCCGATAAATAATGCTTCAATGCAAAGCACATAGTAGGCAATATCATCATTCTTTATGAAGGTTTCGGAAAGCATAAATGCAATATAGCCGACAATTATCAGAGCAAAGGACATCTTTATAATCTGATTTCTTGTGAATTTCTTGGTAAGCATCGGATAGATTAAGAAGGTAAGTCCGGATGCCGCACCGTATGCCACAACAAAAAGGGTAGTGTTTGAGCCCTCGTAGCCGTATGAAAGATATATGTAGTTAGTGCCGAATGCGGTAAGAAGAGCACTTGTCATAGCGGCAAAAAGAAGAATGAGGGATGTCCAGAGAACCTGCTTATTATTAAATATAATCTTAACCATCTTCTTGACGCCGATTTTTTCAACGGGACCGTCAGACTTAGGGATTGGCTTTTCCTTTACACCTGCACAGACAAACATCTGACAGCCGATAAAGGTGATTGCAATTACAATTGATACAACCTTATATCCTGTAACTGCGCTGTTCCCTATAGCACCTGAGCCTACAGTAAGAAGAGGAATAAGAAGATTTGCAAGTATTGTGCCGAGTCCTGCAAAGAGATTTGCCATTGATGTAATAACGTCTCTTTGTCTCGGTTCACTTGAAAGTGCGGGAACCATTGACCAATATGCAATGTCATTCATTGTGTATGTAAGATCCCAGAGAAGATACAGGAAAGCAAAGGCAACAACAAAAGCGGCCCCCTCAAGCTTAATAGTATACATCAGAACAAGAACGATTGCATTTGTAATTACACCGATAAAAATCCACGGCTTGAATTTACCGAATTTTGTTCTTGTGTTTTCAATTATACCGCCCATAATGGGGTCATTAGTTCCGTCCCAGATTCGGCACACAATCATTATAATACTAATAGCGGCAAACTGACCGTCTGTAACATTCTTTGTATAAAGGATAAAAGTAAGAAGAAAGCCTGTATAAAGAGTATATGCAAGGTCTCTTCCAATACCGCCGAGAGAATATACCCACTTGTTTCTCCTGAAATAATCCTTATTTTTTATAAGCTCGTTTTTCATAAAACCAACCCTTCCTGTATATTACTTCAAGTGTATATCATTTATTAATATCTGTCAATGCAATGATTAAACAGTTTAATGAAATTGTATACAAATTTTAGTTGACATTTTTGTGAGGCTGTGTTAAATTAATTTCATAAAGGCTGTGACCGGAAACCAGTAACATAAAAAATGTTTTCAGAGAATTGTCGGTTGGTGCAAGACATAAACGGATTTTATGTGAATTCATTCCGTGAGCTGTGGGCTGAAATTGCAGTAGGCTACAACGGGCGCACCCGTTACAGTGCAGGGGTATGTATGTACTCCGTGAGGGGGCTTTTGTGAGAAGGCTCCGAATATGAGGTGGTAACACGGTATATCCGTCCTCTGCAAATCAGCAGAGGACTTTTTTATTGTAAATCTCCTCTGTCATCCCAAAGGAGGAAAAATTATGTGGCAGGAAAAAATTGAAACTATGCCAAGAGAAGAGCTCGAGGCTCTTCAGAGTGAAAGACTTAAAAATCAGGTTAAAAGAATGTATGAAAGGGTAGAGCTCTTCAGAAACCGTATGGATGAATTGGGTCTTAAGCCTGAGGATATCAGAGGAATTGAAGATCTTCACAAGCTTCCTTTCTCGTATAAGCAGGATCTTCGTGACTATTATCCTTACGGACTCTTTGCTGAGCCGATGGAAAACATCAAGCGTGTTCACGCTTCAAGCGGAACTACCGGCAAAAAAATTGTTGTAGGTTATACGGAGAATGACATAACAGCATGGTCAGACTGCGTTGCAAGAATGATGAGTGCGATAGGCCTTGACGAAAAAGACTTTGTTCAGGTTTCTTACGGTTACGGCTTATTTACAGGGGGACTCGGTGCACATTACGGCGCTGAAAGACTCGGTGCTACTGTAATTCCCACTTCCTCGGGTAACACCGCAAATCAGCTTCAGACAATGGTTGACTTCGGTTCTACGTGCCTTTGCTGTACCCCCTCTTATGCAATGTATCTTGGTGAGGCAGCTGAAGAAGCAGGCATTACAGATAACCTTAAGCTCAAAGCAGGCATTTTCGGTGCTGAGCCCTGGAGCGAGGATATGCGAAAGGAAATCGAAAAGAAGCTTCGCATTAAGGCTTATGATATATACGGTCTTTCAGAAATTATGGGGCCCGGCGTATCTTATGAGTGTGAATATCAGGCAGGTATGCATGTCTGTGAGGATATGTTTATTCCCGAGATAATTGATCCCGATACACTTGAAGTGCTTCCTGCAGGTGCTCAGGGTGAGCTTGTTTTCACAACAATCACGAAGGAAGGCTTCCCGCTTATAAGATACCGTACAAGAGACATCTGTTCTCTCAATTACGAAAAGTGTAAGTGCGGCAGAACCCACGTAAGAATGAATAAGCCTCAGGGCAGAACAGACGATATGCTGATAATCAGAGGTGTAAATGTATTCCCCTCACAGATTGAAGAGGTACTTCTCAAGGTAAGCGGTGATATTACTCCCAACTATCAGATTATAGTTGACAGAGTAAACAATACCGACACATTCGATATCAATGTTGAAATGAGTGAGGAGCTGTTCTCCGACGATATCAAATCAATCGAGAAAACAGAAAAGCTTATCAAGGAAAGACTCAGAGACGTACTCGGTATTAGCGCAGGCGTTCACCTTGTTAACCCCAAATCAATTGCACGCAGCGAAGGTAAGGCAAAGCGTGTAATCGACAAGAGAAAAGTATAAGGAGAGTATTGCTATGAAACAGTTATCGGTTTTTGTTGAAAATAAGGTCGGAAGACTTTCTGCAGTTCTTAACGTTCTCAAGGAAAATAATGTTGATATCAGCGCACTGTCCCTTGCTGACACCTCCGAATACGGCATTCTTCGTCTTGTTGTTGATAAGCCTGACCTTGCTGCTGACGCACTCAAGGCATCAGGTGTTATGGTTAAATGCACAGAGGTTATTGCAGCCGCTATGGATGATGCTCCGGGCGGTCTTGCCGAGCTCCTTTGTGTTCTTACCGATGCAAACGTCGGAATCGAATATATGTATGCATTCATAGGTAAGGAAGAAGGAAAAGCCTGGACAGTTCTTCGTGTTGATGATATTGAAGGTGCAACCGAGGTCTTCAAAGAGCACGGTATTGCAATGCACGACGATTACGAAAATTACAGAAAATAAGAAAAAATCTTGCGATTTATCAACCCCCTGCCCCCAATTTTGGGGGAATCGGTGTTTTTTTTGATATAGGAAATTACTCACATTGCGAGCAATTTCTTATATATTAAAAAAGATGAAGCGGAGCCCAAAAAGCTCCGCTTTTATATTATTAATTTACTTACCAGACAATTGTTTTATCCTCTCCGACACCTGCCATACCGTCAAGAATATATTTATTTCCGTCAGGGTCACAAACAAAGCCGCTGAGCTCACCGAAGGTGATGTGATAATCGGAATTGAGAATACCGGTTTTCATTGTTATAACATATTCATCACCGATTTCAAAGGTAACGTCTACCATACCCTTAGGGTCCTTTATATTCCACAGCTTATCATTCTTATGCTTGAACACAACGGGAGTCAGCAGGGTAGTGTCACCCTCAAACCAAATGAGATTCTCATTATAATCATCCTGATTGATTGACTGATTTCTTGTAAGGTTAAAGCCGAAAAACTGCTCCTTACCGTCAATTTCCTTCTTAACCATTGTTGTTACCCAGTCATAATGAGCATGACGGGGATAATAGCCTCTGTGGTCATCAATAATTGCTGCCGTATTTTCATCTGCAACAAATCTCTCTCCGTTTACTTCAAGATATCCCTCAACCTTAAAAAGATCCTTCTGTGTGTAAAGAGGTCTGTTTGCATCAAAGGGGATACTGACTACACTTGGCTTGGAAACACGGCTGAGCTTCACACGGTAATCAATTACACCTGAATTTTTATCACTTGCATAGCCTGAAACAACTGCTTCGCCTCTTTGGAAATTGTTAACGTATCTGATTTTAACGTTTTTGCTTTTTGAATATGTTTCTGACGAATTTATAAGCGTATCGGAAACACAAGCCTTACCGGGTCCGAGCATATCCTTCCATGCAGTACACTTTTTCGTTCTCTTATCATATAACACAGTGAGTGCCGTTCCGAAAAGTCCCATATCGCATACAGCAGTAAGAAGAATTACCTTATCAAAGTTAATTTCCGTAGCCTCCCACAAAGTAAGCCTGAACTTATTGAATATATTGGGAAGGGCAGAGGGCTTGTTTATTTTAAGAAAATCCATTTTCGGAAATTCCTTATCGAAGGTGCCGAAATAACAGTTACCGAGCTCATCACAAATATTATCGGGTGTGGGCACGGCTTTTCTTTTTTCAGACAAAGCATTTTTGAAATCCATCGCTGTTTTTCCTTTCGAAGTGATATGTTTAAAGTATAATTCCGAAGAACACAATTGTCAATAATCAGTAAAAATTTGTTGAGTTTATCAAGCTCTTATGATATATTAAGGCAGGATGGTGATATTATGGAAATAAAAGATGTACTCTCACGTGTTGACCATACGCTTTTGTCAGTTACTGCAACGTTGGATGAAATAAAAGCAATTTGTGACGACGGTATAAAGTACGGCTGTGCAAGCGTTTGTATTCCGCCTTGTTACGTAAAACAGGTAAAGGAATATATCAGAGATAAAATTTCCGTGTGCACGGTAATAGGCTTTCCAAACGGCTATAACTCAACTGAAGTCAAATGCTTCGAGGCTGAAAAAGCAGTAAATGACGGTGCCGACGAAATTGATATGGTAATAAATATAGGTTGGGTCAAAGAAGGAAAATATGAGGATATACTTAATGAAATCAATGCAGTCAAAAAAGCCTGCTCAGGAAGGCTTCTCAAGGTCATAATTGAAACCTGCCTTTTAACAGAAGATGAAAAAATCGAAATGTGCAAAACTGTTTCTGCTTCCGATGCCGACTTCATAAAAACCTCAACGGGCTTTTCAACGGGCGGAGCTACAAAGGAAGACACTATACTTTTTGCAAAGCATTGCAGGTCTTCTCTTAAAATCAAGGCGGCAGGCGGTATTCAGAGTCTTCAGGACGCTGAGGATTTTATAAATCTCGGAGCAGACCGTCTCGGCACAAGCAGAATTGTAAAGATAATCAAAAACGGTCAGGCAATAACGGGATATTGATTTTTTCATAAATATGTTGCATTGAGCATAATTTTATGATACAATTCTAAAAAAATTAAAAGGAGTATTATTTATGGATACAGCAGCAGTTGTTCAATGGTTTTCCGATGTGTTCGGATCCTTTGACTTCAACATTCTTCAGTTTTATGCAAATCTTCACGAGGGAGCTCTCGGTAAGATTTTTGATACCTTCTTCCTCATTTATACCCATCTCGGTGATGACGGCATTCTTTTTATCATCCTCGGACTTATCTTCCTTCTTTTCAAGAAAACAAGAAAAGTCGGTGCCGGTATGCTTATCGGTATTGCAGTAGGTGCAATTTTCACAAACGTGACCATAAAGCCTCTTATTGAAAGACCCCGTCCCTTTGAGCTTTTCGAATATACAACTGACCCCAACGCTCTTCTTTTCAAAGAATGGTGGACAAATCTCGGAGAAGTACACGCTTCCTCAATGCGTTCCTTCCCCTCAGGTCACACGACCTCTGCAGTTGCTGCTCTTGTACCCGTATTTATGTTCTGTGATAAGAAAAAGAGCTGGCTTGCACTTGTTGCCGCTGTTCTTATGGGTGCATCAAGAAACTACGTTCAGGTTCACTATCCTTCAGACGTCCTCGGCGGTATAATTATAGGTCTCATTGCAGGTCTTATCGCATTTTTCGTTGTGTCATTTGCAATGAAGAAATTCGCAGAATCCGAAAATATAAAGGCAAACAAGGTGGTTACCTTTGACCTTCTTGATACAATCAAAGCAAAGAAAGCAAAATAATATAGAAAGACTGCTGAAAAATGCAGTCTTTTTTTTGTGAAAAAATTCACATTTATTTAGTTGTAATATTATAAATATTATTATATAATTATCGTGACTAATTGTGAGGTGAATCGGATGCTTGTCACAATGAAGGAATTGCTTATAAAAGCAGAGAATGAAAATTTTGCAGTCGGTGCATTCAGCGTCGGCAATATGGAAATGATAATGGGGGTAATTTCAGCAGCTGAAAAACTGAATACGCCCGTAATTCTGCAGATAGCGGAAAAACGGCTCGGTAACTCCCCATTAGAATTAATGGCACCTATGATGGTGTCTGCCGCTAAAAATGCTAAGGTTCAGGTTGCAGTTCATCTTGATCACGGAATTACTATCGACTGTATAAAGAAAGCACTTGCATACGGCTTTACGTCTGTAATGCTTGACTGCTCATTAAAACCTCTGGATGAGAATATTGAAACTACAAAGGAAGTTGTGCGCCTTGCCCGTGAATACGGGGCCACGGTTGAAGCAGAGCTTGGTGTTGTCGGCGGCAACGAAGGAGATACCGAAGAACACGTAATTACATGCACTGATCCGATTGTTGCAAAACGCTTCTGTAAAGAAACCGGTATTGATGCCCTGGCAGTTGCGATCGGCAATGCGCACGGAAATTATCCCGTTCTGCCCGAGCTTCGTTTTGATGTGCTTGAAGAAATTCACAATTCTACAGACGTACCTCTCGTACTTCACGGCGGCACGGGAATTACCGCTGAAATGTTCAGAAAAGCAATTTCACTCGGTATCAGAAAAATCAACATAGCAACTGCAAGCTTTGATGCATTGGCATTGTCAGCAAAGAATTACCTTGCAGATGGTGACGATTATTTTACCCTTTCATCAAAAATGGCAGAGGGTGTTTATAATAACGTAGCAAAACATATCAACATATTCAATAATAAGGAGAAATGATATGAAATACATAGAATTTGACAAATCAAAGAAATACGACCTGATTCTTGTGGGCAGAGTAGCAGTTGACTTCAATCCCGTTGACTATTACTGCCCCCTCAATGAAAGCACAACCTTCAAGAGATATCTCGGCGGTTCACCTGCTAATATAGCTGTAGGTCTTGCAAGACTCGGTAAAAAATGCGGCTTTTTTGCACGTGTTTCCGATGATCAGTTCGGTACATTCGTTACAGATTTCTTCGACAAGGAGGGCATAGACACCTCCCGTATCGTAAGATGCAAAGACGGCTCAAAAATCGGACTTACCTTCACTGAAATCAAGTCCGAAACTGAAAGCTCAATAGTTATGTACCGTAATGAAGCTGCAGACTTGAAGCTTGAATGCGAAGATATAGATGAAGAATATATCAAGGAAGGTGCCGCTGTTCTTATTTCCGGTGTTGCTCTTGCCGAGAGCCCCTCAAGAGAAGCTTCTCTCAAGGCTATGCAGCTTGCAAAGAAGAATAATATTCCCGTAATTTTCGTTCTTGATTACAGAGCATATAACTGGAAAAATAAGGATGAAATTGCTGTTTACTATTCAATTGTAGCCAATGAAGCTGATATGATTATCGGCTCCCGTGAAGAATACGACCTTGCTGAAAGCCTTCTCGGTCTTGACGGCACAGATGTAACATCCGCTGCTTATTGGCAGAGCAAGTGTGCAAAGATTGTAATAGTTACCCACGGCAAGCAGGGCTCAACCGCATATACAAACGACGGACAGAGCTTCTCAAGCAAGCCCTTCCCCGTAAAG
>JAZNAI010000169.1:0-2058 GCA_045586465.1 Acutalibacteraceae bacterium
GCTTCCCTCTGCAGAGAATTTGACATCTGTAACCTTAAGATTCATAACGTCAACAGCCTTTTTAACGTGAAGCTCTCTTAAATTTCCGTTTTTGTCACGGCGCATATAGTCAAACACGCGGTAGGTGGAGTTTGAGCTCTGCTGAACCTCTGCAAGAAGAATTCCCTCACCGATAGCGTGAAGCATTCCCGAAGGGATGAATACAACGTCACCGGGCTTTACGGGCACTACGTTTACATCATCAAGAAGAGTTCCGTTTTCTATAGCGGCGGCAAACTCCTCACGCTCCATATCGTGATTTACGCCGTAAATAAGAGAAGCTCCCTCGTCGCATTTAAGCACATACCAGGCTTCAGTCTTACCGTTTTCATTTTCATATTTATAGGCATAATCGTCATCGGGATGCACCTGCACGGAAAGCTTGTCCCTTGCGTCAATTATCTTTATAAGCACGGGGAAATCACGGATATCCTTGTTGTTTGTGCCGAGAACTTCCCTTCCCTCTGCCTCAATTACCTCACTGAGGGTCTTTCCCTTATATTCTCCGTTCAGAACAAAGCTGGGACCGTCCTTATGGCAGGAAAGAAGCCAGGCTTCAGCAGCATTGTCCCCGTCAGTTTCAAAGCCGTAATCATCAATCAGGGTTCTTCCGCCCCATATAGTCTCTTTAAGTGTAGGATAAAGTGATAAAATTTCCATATCAAAAGCCGGCATTTTGCCGTTCCTTTCAAAAAAATTACAGTCCGGAAAACGAACTGTAATAAATTATATCAAATTATTATCCGTTAGTCAATTCTTCACACTGTAAAGAATCCTCTGTCCTTTCACCGCCCCACAGCTTTTTAAGGCTCTTGTTTTTACAGCCTCCCTTGTTTTCGCACTCGTAAATGCTTGTGCAGATAACACGCCTGAGACCGTTATGAAAAACAGTTTCCTCCATAACTATATTTTTACCCTTTACCCAGCAGAACTGCTCGTAAGTTTTTGAATGACTTTCCATCATATCACCTCTTACAATAGTATATATCGGTTTACGGAAAAAAATTAGCGAATCGGGGCTTTAATCATACATTTTTTAATAAGGACAAACATAAAATTTAACGGTGATATTATGAATCTTCTTTTTATACTTCTTATTTCTTCGGGAATTTTTCTTGTAATTTTTATGCTGAGAAGGCTGAGCATCGGCAAAATCCTTCTTTCCGTGTTTTCGGGGCTTTCCGCCCTTTTCTGCTGTGATCTGATTATGTCCCTTTTCAGTCCCTTCGGAATGCCCATAAACCCGTATACTCTCACTATAAGTGCTCTCGGCGGCATCCCGGGAGTAATACTCCTTGTTTTACTCAAAATGCTGCTGTAAAACAAATTTTCAGAAACTCTAACTGCTAAATCATAATTTACCGGATAATTTGCCGTATGTATCGTAGGGGAGGGGTCTCCCCTCCTGCCTTGCAGTCAGCTTGATTTCACACAGAGTTTTCCTTGAGGCTGTAATGCCGCCTTACCTTGTAGGGGATGGCGTCCCCGACATCCCGCCCGGCAGAAAATAAAATTACAAATGTTATGTCCCTCAAAGGCACATTTTTATCTGCCACGATAAATAATGCGGACTTTATCATTTTTATCAAAACGGGTCGTCGGGACGCCGACCCCTACAATGCTAAATTATGATATACTGATTATTCAAAAAAAATACCCCGCACACTCGGTTGAGTGTACGGGGATTCTTATAAATGTGAATTATCGTTTATCGATTATTCGTTGATAGCGATAACAACGCCTGAACCAACTGTACGGCCGCCTTCACGGATAGCGAAACGAAGACCTACTTCGATAGCGATGGGAGTGATAAGTTCAACGTCCATATCAACGTTGTCACCGGGCATACACATCTCTGTTCCTTCGGGAAGAGAGATCACGCCTGTAACGTCAGTTGTTCTGAAGTAGAACTGAGGACGGTAGTTGTTGAAGAAAGGAGTATGTCTACCACCTTCATCCTTGTTAAGAACGTAAACCTGGCCCTTGAACTTTGTGTGGGGCTGGATTGAACCGGGCTTA
>JAZNAI010000170.1:0-2907 GCA_045586465.1 Acutalibacteraceae bacterium
AAAACCAACACCGACGCGGCTTGCGCAAGGTAAAAGGTAAAAGTGAAAAGTGACACGGTATGAAGCCTTACGGCTTTTCCGCTTACGCTCTATAAAAACCAACACCGACGTACTGAATGTATGTCGGTGCATTTTTTCATATAAAACTGTCCAAAGGACAATAACACTGTGCATAGCACAATAACACTGCGTAGCAATATAACTCGCCGACAGGCGAATAAAACTGCGGAGTGTGTAAGAACACTCCGCATAGTCGGTGCATTTTATTGTGTTGCTTTTCTCAGGTAAGCTCTTTTTCATAATACGGCTTGCCGTCTTTAATGCTGAGCTTTTTAATCCATTTTCCCGAAATGTAGTTTTTAGGTCTTAAAACTACCTTCGTATCATAAATTTCAAGCTGAAGACCGATTCCGAGACCCTGTATTTCACCGTGGTGATTTCCGCAGGAAAGGGAGGGAAGATTTATAAGGGTCACGCCGTCCTCGGTTTCGAAGGTTGAATAGCCCTCGTTTTTCAGCATATCTTCACCTGAAAGTCCCATATGTGAGTGACCGCTGAAATAGAAAACGTTTTTGTATTTCTTAAGAATTTCCGCTATTTCCTCGCTTCTTTCACCGACACCGCCCTCGTCAAAGGGACGGTCGGGCTTTTCGTTTCTGTCCCAGGTTCTCGGCAGTCCGTGCCTGCCGTTAAGGCTCTGGTGGCAGAATACGAATATGGGCTTCCCCGTTTGCCCTGCCTTTTCCATTTCGGCTCTGAACCACTCCATCTGCGTATCGCTGATAGCCGCAGCGCAGCCGCTGTCGGAATCCGTGCCGATTGAGATGAAATAACAGCCGTCTATTTTTTCGGAAAAGTAGGTGGTGCTTATTTCTCTTTTGCAGATATCACGGTAAGCTGAGAAATATTCACTTTTTGCCGCCTCGTAGCCGCCGTCATCATTCCAACCGTCGTGATTGCCCACGGTGAGAATAATTTTCCCTGCGGCATCGGGTACCTTTCTGAAGCAGGAACGGGCAAGCTTCCAGTTGACGGCTGTCCCTGCGGATGTGGTGTCGCCAACGGTGATGAATGCATCGGAGCGGCTTTTTTTCGCACCCTTCAGCGCCGACATAAGAAGGTACATGGGCACGATTTTCACGGGGTGCTTTACGTCAATGTGCGTGTCCGAAACAATTGTGGCACAAAGCCTTATGTCATCGTGTAAGTAACTCATAGCTTAAAATTCCTTTGTGGCTGTAATGTGAAATACATATTGTAGGGGAGGGCGTCCTCGACCTCCCGCGGGTAGAAAATAAATTACAGAAGTTATGACCCTCGGAGGCACAATTTTGTGTTCTACGAAAATAAATGCAAAATTTATCCTTTCATCGGGGCGGGTCGTCGGGGACGCCGACCCCTACAAGAAAAGGTGAATTTCCATCCTCAGAGGGGACTGCTGCTTCGGGCAAGTCTGCATGCCGGATTTATGTTACGGTAAATCAATCTGTATGTTTGCAAGGTGCTTTATGATTTCTTTTCTCTTGATGATTCCGATGAAAACGCCTCTGTCGTCAACCACGGGGACGAAATTCTGATAGTATGCACGGGTGAGGATTTCGTCAATTGAGGCGGATGCAAGAACGGGCTGATAGTCGTGGCGGATGATGGTTTTCAGCTCCGTTTTTTCAAGCTTCTTAAGGTCGGGATTGTTGTTATTGTATAATGCCCACAGGAAGTCGCCCTCGGTGACGGTGCCCTTGTAAAGCCCCTCATCGTCAATTACGGGAATGGCGGCATAGCCGTGGTAGCGCATTTTCTCAAGTCCCTGCCTTACGGTGCTGTCTATGTTTATGTATTCAACTTCTATCTTTGGGGTAAGAAAACGAAGTACGTTCATCACAATTCTCCTGTCGTTGGTATGTGATTATATTCTAAGAGACTAAGCTAAATTTTTCCTTAAAGACCGAAGTAAGTCTTTGCGTTGCGGAAGGCAATGTCACGGACAACCTCTGAAAGGAAGGCTATATCGTCGGGATATTCTCCGTTTTCAACGAGGTTTCCTATGAATTCGCAGACGATTCTTCTGAAATATTCGTGACGGGGGTAGGAAAGGAAGGAACGGGAATCTGTTACCATACCGATGAACTTTGAAAGCACACCGAGGTTTCCGAGAGCCTTTATCTGCTCACGCATACCGTCAATATTGTCGTTGAACCACCAGGCTGTGCCGAACTGAATCTTTGATGCGGCTTCACTTGACTGGAAGTTTCCGAGCATAGTGCCCAGCACATAGTTGTCCTTGGGGTTAAGAGTGAAGAGGACTGTACGGGGAAGGGACTCCTCTTCGTCGAGGGAATCGAGAAGACGGGAGAGCTTGAAGGCAACCTCGTTGTCGGCAATGGAGTCAAAGCCTGCATCGGGACCTAATTTTCTGAACATTCTGGTGTTGTTGTTTCTCTGGGGGCCGATGTGGATTTCCATACCCCAGCCTCTTTTATAATATTCCTTTGCAAGGAAGCGGAAAAGCTCCGTGCGGTAGCCCTCTGCCTCTTCTGCCGTGAGAGTATCTCCGGCGAGAGCCTTGCTGAATACTGCCTCAAGCTCATTTTCACTCATTCTCTTATAGGGCACGGGAGTGAAGGCGTGGTCAGTTGCACGGCATCCCATTTTTTCAAAGAGCTCAATTCTTGTAAGAAGAACGCTTTTGAGCTTTTCGTAGGTTTCAATCTTTTCCCCTGAAACGGCTTCAAGAGATGAAAGCCAGGGAAGGAAGGAGGGAGCTTCGATTGCAAGAGCCTTGTCGGGACGGAAGGCGGGAAGCACCTTGCATTTGAAGGATGAATCCTCAGCAATCAGCTTGTGATATTCAAGGCTGTCTGCGGCGTCGTCCGTTGTGCAAACGCAGGTTACATTTGATTTTTCGAT
>JAZNAI010000171.1:0-1738 GCA_045586465.1 Acutalibacteraceae bacterium
GCTACGATCCGACTTAGTTCAACCGTGCAGGCAACGATTCCCGTCTTTCGGAAAGAGCTCTTCGTGAGATTTATCTTCGCGGCTTTGAAATCTGTGTCAAAGAAGCCGCACCGAAGAATATTATGACCTCCTATAACCTCATAAACGGTGTATGGGGACATTACAACTACGAGCTTTGCACAAGAATTCTCAGAGAGGAATGGGGCTACAAGGGTAACGTAATGACCGACTGGTGGATGAGAAGCTCCGCTAGCCAGGAGTTCCCCGAAATGTGCGATCAGGCATACAGAGTCCGTGCTCAGGTTGACGTGCTTATGCCCGGCGGACCGAGAGTTGCACTTATCAAAAAGCCCGATGGTACACTTCTTAAGACCTACGGTAAAAAGGACGGTATAACCCTTGGTGAAATGCAGAGATGCGCTATGAACGTGCTTCGCTTCGCTATGGAATCCACCGCATTTGACAGAATGTAATTAAAAGGGACTAGGTACTAGGGAATAGGGATTAGATTTCTTAAAAGGAGAAATGATTATGCCACTTATAACAGCAAAGACTTCAACAGAGATAAGCAAAGAAAAGGAAGCAATACTCAAGGAAAAATTCGGCAAGGCTATTGAGCTTATAAACAAGAGCGAAAGCTGGCTTATGATTGACTTTCAGGAAAGCTGCCACCTCTGGTTCAAGGGAGAGGATACTCCCTCAGCTATGATTGAGGTTGACCTTTTCGGCAAGGCAAGTGACAGCGGTTATGATGCTCTCACAAGGGCAATTACCGATATTGTAAATTCCGAGCTCGGTATTTCACCCGACAGAATCTACGTTAAATACAACGAGATAAGTCATTGGGGATACAGCGGATTTAATTTCTAAAAGGTATAAAACAACGCCCTTCAGCTTTTACTGAAGGGCGTTGTTATCTTATTCAGTTAAATCAGAAACCGAAAATTCTTGCAATATATGCGAATACAGCCTTAAAGAATTTAACAATCTTCTCCCAGAATGTAAGCTCTTCTTCCTCTTCGTAAGCGGCACCGTAGCCGTCAAGAGTTACATTATTGTCGGGAGTACCCTCGTCTGTGGTAACCTCAAGAAGCACGGGAGTAAGGACACCTGCGATGAAAAGGTCAACACCCTCGGCCTTTTTGAAGCCTGAGCCTGCATACTTGAAGAAGTCAACAGGTACCTCAGCACCGAGGAAGGAGCAGGCAATGCTCATAGCCTGTGCATACTGCTCAGCGGTTACGTCCTCAAGAGCATAGTTGAAGATTGCTGCAAAAGCAGATGTTGTAAGAACAAAATCCGAGTCAAGAACACCGACTTTTTCGTCACCGAGCACGTGTGCAAGATATATGTCAACAGCTAAATCCTTGATTGATGCAAATTCTGACACGGGAAGAGTAACCTTATACTTTGAAAGAACCGATTCAACACTCTTGCCTGCTTCAGTCTCATCAGCCTTATAAAGAGGCATATAGATTATCTCAAGAGCTCTTGAAATAACTGTGTCAATAAGAGCATAGGTCTCTGCATCCTCTTCCTTGTCAATGCCGAGCATATCTGTAACGGTTTCTGTCTTGGCAACACCTTCAACAAGGCCGATAATACCCGCACAGTAAATTTCCTTGGCATAAGCGGGAAAATCCTCGGTTGCAAGGTTATAGGTTGCTTCTGTGATCTTACCCTTAAGGTCGGCTGTGTCAATCTTATCAACACACTTTGTTTCAAAGCGGATGCTTTC
>JAZNAI010000172.1:0-6756 GCA_045586465.1 Acutalibacteraceae bacterium
AATGATACTGTTAAGGATGCAGCATTTACGGGTAGTAAATATAATTATACGGTAAATGACCCCGACGGCAAGATTATTGATGCTGTTGAGGCATGGTGGGCTGTGTTCAATGCAGTAAAAGAAAATGTCGGAAATGACAATCAAAACAATGCATACAGAACAGCCCCTCAGGTAAATGCGGCTATTAAAACCCAGTTGCAGAGCCGTATGAATGCAGATTACACAAATTATAAAGTTGATGCTTTTCTTACAGGCCTTATTGCCGGTGTTGCAGACACTGATATAAAGAGTGATGTTACATCAAGTGAGGAAAATACGACAGCAAATAGCATCGATAATCCTCTTGGTAAGGCAGCTGACATTACTCTTACAGTTGGCCTTGCAGGTATTCTCAGCTACGATTCAGTTGAGGACATCCCTGATGGTGATATTGCTACCACGAGAGTTTTCACCATTAAGCACAGAAACACAAACTATTATCAGACTTCGGAAACAAGAACAGAAACTGTAGGTTCCGGATGTGATGCTAAAGAAGAGGATGTTACCTATTACACAAGACATTACTATTATGTAATTGACAGCACAAGCGCAGCTGACAGCGGTGTTCAGAACGCAAGTGCTCTCAAGACAAACAAGGCAACTCTTGATGCTAATCTTACGTATCTTAATGCTGACCGTAATACAATGATCCGCCTCATCAGAGAAAATGAAGATGCTGTTAAGAATGCTTATAATGCCATCAACACTGCAAAGAAGAACATTGATACCTTCAATGTCAATGCATGGGCTAAGTATTTCACAGCTTATGATGTTGCAGCTTTTAACAATACATATTCAGTTGCAACGGAAATTATTGCTCTTGAAAAGGTTGTAAGCAATCTCTCAGCACTCAAAGACGGAGGCTATAGCGGCATTATTACAAACAAAGCTGCCCTTGAAGAGCTGTATGCCAAACTTTCTGAGGGACTTAATTATTTTGACAAGGCGAGTGATGAAGCTCGTGCATACGTTGTAAATAACGGCTTTAACCGCAAGGATATTCAGGACTTTGCTGATGAAGTAGACAGAGAAATCAAGCTTATTGAGCTTAAAGCTCTTAAGGCAGAAATAGACAGCAAAATTCCTACTTACGAAGCTTTAACAGAGGATGACGTTATCAATAATCCTATTACAGAGGCAACTCTTAACATCTATAAGGGTGAGGTTGACGGCTTTAAGTCTTCAATCAATACATACAGCAATGCACTTGTTAATGATGTAATGCCCGGATATGCAGAAAGACTTACTAATCTTTCAAATCATCTTGCAGACCTTATGCATATCGCTGGCTTCAACGATGAATTCTCAGCAGAATATGCAAAGTACGTAGCTGAAATTTACAGTGCAACAAACCCCAATGCTTCTGCTGCTGATCTTGTCGCAGCTCTTAAGGGCAATGCTGAAGAAGGTAAAATGAGCTACGATGCATGGTACACAGGTCTTAAGAGTCTTCTTACCAGAATCGAAAACAACCTTGACGTAGATACAGCTGATAAGATTCTCAAGGAAAAAGATGATGCGATGAAGGAGCGTATGGACGGCACATACAATGCAATCCATTCAAAGGTTCTCGCTCAGATTGAGAATATTTTAACTCTTTACTCTACAATTCAGGCGCTGGCTACTGATATCAGTATCAGTAACGTTAGTCTTTATACAAGATACAAACAGGCTTACAATACTCTTGACAGAGATTCTTATACTTTCCTTAAGGAGTCGACCGCACACTTTGCAATGCCTCAGGAAACAATCGACAAGTATAATTCTCTCGGATCTCTTTCTGTAGATTTTTCAAAGCTTGATGCATTCCTTGCAACAGGCGGTTTCAGTTCATTCCAGCAGATTCTTGCTGGATATGTTGACCGTGAAGTCCTTCCCAATGACCTCATAAAGGATGAGACATTTGAAGTTGACAGCGCAAAGATGGAAGAGCTTATCGCTCGTCTTGATGCTGCTATTACCTCTCCTGAGGTAGGCGCTCTTCTCGGTTCTCTGCTTAGTGAAGACGGCAGTGCAATTAATATCGGTGAAATGCTTAAAGGTATGATTACGGATATGCTCTATACCGACAGTTTCATCAATACTATTGTTGGCGCACTTTATCCTCTTGTTCTTGGTGAAATTGTTAAGATCTGGAACAATACGGTTATTCCTATGCTTCCCGAAGCAGCTGTTGGTATGATTCCCAGCTTCTATGAAATCATAAAACGCGCAGGTCTTAACATCTTCCCCGACCTGTTGGCTACCCGCCTGAATGCATTGGATAAGTCTTTGTATGGTGCCAATGTAACACTTCTTAACTCCGTTGGTACAGATGTTTCTTACGATGCGGATATATCCACGGATGCAAACGGTGACACTGTTTATGAAAACGAAGTAGCTATAACTCCTTGGGACAACGCCGCTCTTTATAATGAAGACGGAACTCTTAAGTTCACTTGGGGTATTGATGCTGCAGCTGAAGAAGATAAGGAAGAAGCTTTCTATAAAGCTTTTGACGATGCTATGGACGGTGTAAGACCGTTGTTTAAGGCTCTTCTCGGTAACAATAAATGGAATGCAAACAAGGTATCGGCAGTAAATTTAGGTCTTGCAGCAGCTAACCTTATCCTTTCCGCAGATGCAAATGCAGGTTATGCTAACTTCATCGTACCTATTTTTGAGGCTCTCGGTATAACAGATTTTACATCAACTTCAGAATTTGAGACCACAATTGCAAATCATGAAAATTCTGTTGGTGAAATGTTCAAGGCTATTATTAATCCTGTTTTAGGCTTCCTTGATACCCTCAGCGAAAAGCCCGTTAGTACACTTATTTCAATTCTTCCCAACCTCTGTTATGCTCTTTCAATGCAGATGGTACCCTCATTGCTCGGTATGCTTGGCACCACCATTAATTATGAGGTTGAATTAACAGGTCTTGCATCAATGCTTGCGGGCTGTCTCGGTGATGTTGCGCTGTCCGGTGCAGAAAAGCTTAATTTAGGTGATATGATTGACCTTGAAGATATGGGTCTTGACCTTTCAGACGGTATAAACTCTCTTCTTGGACTTCTCGGTGTTTCTATACCCAGAATTGATCAGGGTAAGATTGCACAGATGGGTACTTTGGATAAGATCACGTCAGAAAGACACTTAACTCATTACGACAAGGCTGCTGTTAACGCTGCAACCGGTCTTAATCTCGGTGCAAACGAGGCTCTTACAATTAAAGCTGATAAGGGTGCAGTAATGTACTACCTTCTTCAGTATGTAGTTGACATCATCGGAAGCGAAGAAGATTTTGCAAGCCTTCTCGGTCTTATTATGACCACGGAAGTTCCTGTTCTTGATGCAACAGGTGCACCTACTTACGATGCAGAAGGCAACGCTGTAACAGAAAAAGTTCCCGATGAAGAAAAGATTGCTGAAATAATTACTACAGTAAATGATATAAACATTTTCAGATACGAAAAGGGATATACAATTGCAGCTCTTATTGAGCTTCTTGCTCCCGAACAGTATGACATAGCTGAAATGGATTGGTATAAATCCGCATTCAAGGCAGACCTTAATTCGGATCCCTCTCCCTTCAATGCTGTTTACCTTAAGTACGGCAATGACTGGACACCGGATAAGGCAGAGTACCTTGCAGAAAACCTCGTTGCTATCATCAACGAGATTCTTGCAATGACAGGTGCTGAGGTTACAGACGTGAACGCAATGCTCAAGACTATGGTAAACGACGGTCTCAGCGGTGCATTTACAACAGAAACCTTAACAAAGCTTATTCTCGGCATTGCAGGTATCGGCAATCTTGATGCTATGCTTGCAGATATTCTCACAGGTGTTCTCGGTGCAGACCTTTCAGAAATGTATAAGGCTTTCGGTTACCTTCTTTCTGAGGATGCTCTCAAGCCCGGTGATGCAGAGTATGTAAACAACACAGGCATTGCGGCTGTTGTTGATGCAGAAGGCAATGTTACAGGCTGGACATTCGAAGGTGCCGCATTCACAGACGGCGACAGAGATATGTTCATCAGAATTGCCCTCAGAGCACTCGGTGCATTTATGCCCGTTCTCGGTAAGCTTCTTACAGGTGAAAAGTTTGCAGCTCTCGGTCTTGTTGAGCTTCAGACAATTGAAGGCTACTCAGAATCTCTTGCACTCCTCTTCGAGGCACTGGGAATCGACGTACCCGACCAGGAAGAAATTGAAGGCATTGTTTCAACACTCGGTGCAGAAGCAGCACTTCTTCGTATTGTAGACGATGTATTTACATGGTTTGACGGTGTATTTGCAGAAGATGCAAACACAGTAATGATTCTTGCAGAGCTTCTTCCCAATCTTCTTTACTTCATTGAAAGCAACGGTCTTTCAGTTGTAGTAAGAAATCTCCTTCATCCCGTAATTGTTCTTGTTGATATCGTAAGACCCATTATTGATATTGACGTTAACGGCATTCTTTCCTACTTTGTATCTGAACTTGTAAACGGCAAGACTCTTGCTCTTGATAGGGAAGTACTTCTTCCCATGATTCTTGAGGGTACAATCCCCGAGCCCGAGGATCCCGAAAATTACAAGGAAGTTATCATCGACGTTAACGAAATCACCCTTACAAAGGTTCTTGAAATCGTTGATGCAATGCTCGGCACAAATCTCGTTGGCAGCCAGATTAAGGCTCCCGGACTTGATGCAATGTTTGCTTACACCGAAGGCTACACAGCTGCTAACGGCGACCAGGCATACAGAGTAACAACAAAATTCCACAACGCTCTTACAATTCTCATAAGTGCAGCAATTGAAGCACTTTATGTAGAAATTCCTGACAGCGACGGACTTACAAATGCTGACGTTATCTTCGCTATGATAGGTAAAGAAGATGTCACAGATATTGTAAGCGACGTTCTTGCACTTATCCGCGACTTCAGACTTGAAGTTACCTATGAGACTCCCGACTGGGATTACCTTGTAGACGACGGTTCAGACATTACAGCTCTCGAGCCCAGACCCTCAATCGCATACCTTGCTTATGCTACTGACTGGACACCTGATGTAGCACAGAAAGTTTACGGTGTACTTGACGAAGTACTTGAAATGGTTCTTCCCATGCTTCTTAAGAAGCAGGGCGCAGAAAACCTCGCTATGCTCGTTGAAGGTCTCCTCGCTGATAAGGTTTATACAGACGAAATCTTCAATATGATTGTTGAAACAATCGTTAACCTCTTCTCAGGTATCAATGCAAGCCTCTTCAAACACATTGACACAGTTCTTGAAACTGAAATCACTAAATGGTTCTCATTCTGTGAGCTTGACGAAGAAACAGGCAAGTATGTATGCACAAAGGATTGGAACGTAACTGACAGAGCATCCTTCAAGGCAGCTCTCGAAGAAGTTCTTGCTCCCGTTGACAAGGTTCTTGCATTCGTATTCTTCGGCGACGGCCTTGAATTCTTCACAGGCTCCGAAAAGAACGAAAACGACGAATATATCTTCAATGATATTATTGATATTGACGGTATCCTTGGCTATGACCGTGCAATTGTTCCCATTCTTGAAGCTCTCGGTCTTGAACTTCCCACAGCAAAAGAACTTAACTATAAGACTTCCGCAGCAGTAAGTGTAATTCTTGATCAGCTCTTCAATCTTATTGACAGACTTACAACAGCTCAGTCTACAGTTGAAGTTGTATTTGAGCTTCTTCCCAATCTTATTTACTTCATTAATGCTGACGGTATTAAGAATTCCGTAAATAACCTTCTCGGTGCAGCAAATCAGATTATTGCAGCTGTAGGTCCCGTTGCAGGTCTTGAAGGTGCATCCGTTCAGGAGCTTATCGGTGAAATCAAGCTCGGTGATGCAACTCTTAATATTGCAGACCTTTCAATGGATGCTCTTCTTGGTATCGCAGGCGCATACGGTGTGAATATTTCTCCCGAAATGCTCACAATTATCAAGGAACTCTATGTAGGTAAGTTTACAGAATTTACTTCCGCAAACGGACTTTCAGCTTACAAGCTTGACGTAACATCACTTGAAGCTAAGGGCGACGTTCTTACAATCGTTCTTTCAATCGCACTTGATCTCTTCAATCTTAACAGAGAACTCTTTGCAGGCCTTATGGGTGAAGATATGTACGATGCAGTATATAACCTCATCCGCGGCGCAAGCAAGCAGTTCGTATATGCAGAACCCAACTGGGCTTATATGTATGAGGGCGGAATGGCAGATCTTGTTGAATACAACGGCAAGATGCCCAAGTACCCCGAAAACTCCACAGCAGCAAACTATCTCCTTTACAAGAACAACTGGAACAAGAACACTGCAAAGTATGTAAATGACGTTGTTGAATCAGTTGTAGCAGGCATTATGGGTGAGACCTCTCTCGGTCAGATGCTTGACGAAGCAATCGCTAACGGACTTTATAAGGATGATATCCTTAATTCACTTCTTTCAATGGTAGTTGGCCTTGTTGTTGACTATGCTGAAATCATTGAAGGTGCAGGCGTGCTTCTCGGCGCAGAAAGCATCTCCAAGTGGTTCAGTTACTGTGTAGTTGCAGAAGACGGCACAGTAACAGTAACAAAGGACTTCGGCATTGACGAAGCAGCAACAATCGACGAAAAGAGAGAACTCTTCGTAGAAGCATTTGTAGACGTTCTTGAACCTGCATACAGACTTCTCGCATGGCTCCTCTTCGATCAGGACTTCACATTCTTCAACGGCACAACAAATGAT
>JAZNAI010000173.1:0-8233 GCA_045586465.1 Acutalibacteraceae bacterium
GGGTGTTCCGGTCTTAAAACGGCGAAGACCTATCCCCTGCTTTTTAAGAGATTCGGAAAGACCCACAGCCGGGAACATTCCGTCAGGACCGCGTGAATATACCTTATCCCCTACGTAAATCTTTCCGTCAAGGAAGGTACCCGTAGCAAGAATTACGCAAGAGGCGTGATAAACGCAGTCAAGCTGTGTTTTTAATTCCCATAAAGAATTATCCAACTTGTTAAGGGAAACAATTTCCGCCTGAACAAGGGTGAGATTATCCTGCTTTTCAAGGGTATTTTTCATATATTTGGAGTACTCACGTCTGTCAATCTGAGCTCTCAGAGAGTGGACGGCAGGTCCCTTTCCCAGGTTGAGCATTCGGCTCTGCAGAGTATTTTTATCTGCAGCAACACCCATTTCACCGCCGAGAGCATCAATTTCACGGACAAGATGCCCCTTTGATGTTCCGCCGATTGAAGGATTGCATGCCATATTGCCTATCCAGTCAAGATTTATGGTAAAGCACACCACAGAACAGCCGAGCCTTGCGGCAGAAAGTGCGGCTTCAATACCTGCGTGGCCGGCACCTATTACGGCAATATCAAATTTTCCGGAAAAATAATCCATTTACGTACTCCTTGTAATTTTGATAACAATAAATTTTACCACAAAATTTCACATATTGCAATATTATATATATTTGTATTATAATATAACATTATAACTCATAAATCATAATTTAACAGTCATTTGTTATTGCGGTTTGTAGGGGACGACGCCCACGGCGTCCCGACTGCGGTAAAATCAATTGTTTATTTTAAGACCCGTAGAACAAAAAATGTTCCTCTTGCAAAATTAATACAAAAAAATAAACTAACTACTTGCGGGACGCCAGGGTTGTCGTCCCCTACATAAAGAATCAACCCTCGGGAACGGGTCCTCGGGGACGCCGACCCCTACAATGATAAATTATGATTTATAACTGAGAGGTACAATATGTCAACTATTGCGGCAATTGCCACGCCCAATGCGGCAGGCGGAATAGGAATAATAAGAATATCCGGTGAGGATGCCATAAGTATTGCCGAAAAATGCTTTTTTCCGTTTTCGGGTAAGAAATTATCCGAAATGAAGGGCTATACTGCCGCTTACGGGCAGATTTCGGACGGTGACTCCCCTATTGATGAGGCTGTTGCCGTGGTTTTCCGTGCACCGAAAAGCTATACGGGCGAAAACGTTGTGGAACTGTGCTGTCACGGCGGACTTTTTATAATGAATAAGGTGCTAAGGCTTGTTTTTAAGCTTGGTGCCTGCCCTGCCGCTCCCGGTGAATTCACAAAAAGAGCCTTTCTTAACGGAAAGATGGACTTAGCTCAGGCAGAAAGCGTTATGAACGTTATCTCTGCCTCGGGTGAAGCAGCCCTCAATGCCGCAAGAAACACCCTTCAGGGTAACGTAAGTAAAAAAATCGGCGAAATATGCTCGTCCCTTATAAATTCTGCTGCAGCACTGGCTGTTTGGAGCGACTACCCCGACGAGGACATCCCTGCAGTAGAAACGGATGCACTTTATAAAACACTCACAGAAAACGAAGAGGAATTAGAAAAATTAATAAAGCGTTACGACAGCGGAAGGGCTGTCACGGAGGGTGTAAACACCGTTATCTGCGGCAAGCCCAACGTGGGAAAATCCACTCTTATGAACGTGCTTTCGGGCTGTGAACGCTCCATTGTAACATCCGTTGCAGGCACCACGAGAGACGTTGTTGAGGAGACCGTCAGGGTCGGGGATATCCTTTTAAGGCTTGCCGATACAGCAGGAATCCACGACACAGAGGACGAGGTTGAAAGCATCGGCGTCAATATAGCAAAAACAAGAATTGAAACAGCCGACCTTGTTTTAGCGGTTTTTGACGTGTCACGTCCCCTTGACAATGAGGACAGAGAGCTTCTTAAAATATGCAGTGAAAAGCGCTGTCTTGCCATTATAAACAAGTCTGATTTAGCTCCCGAATTCAGTGAAGAGGATGTAAGATTATACATTCCACATACTGTAACACTCTCCGCAAAGCAGAGCGGGGGAGAGGAAAAAATAAGAGAGGCGCTCGAGGAAATTCTCGGCACCGGGGGACTTGACTTTTCTCAGGAAATGCTTGCAGCCGACAGACAGTACGAATGTGCAAGAAGGGCACTCGAGTGCATAAGAGAAGCAAAATACGCAATCGACACGGGACTTACAATTGATGCCGTGAATGTCAGCATCGACTGTGCCATAGAGCAGCTTCTGACCCTTACGGGAAAGAAGGCAAGTGAGGAAATCGTAAACGAGGTGTTCTCGAAATTCTGCGTAGGCAAGTAAGAAAAAGCCGTACATAAAAAGCGGAAAACAAAAAAGCCGATACAAAAGAAAAGCATAATTCAGCACATAAAAAAGGGGAGTGCTGTCAGAAAATTATCAGCATCCCCAGAGCCGTTACGGCAGCACCCGACAGCGCAGCCAATGAAAATTTCACATAAAACAGAAGCTTCTCCCGACGCTTCCCGACTTCTTTTTTACGGGGCGGGGGAGAGGCATTTTTAATAAGCTCGTCCGCACTGCTTCTGATTTTTGTTTCGCTGATATCCGAAAATTCAGGCTTTACAAAGAATATGACCTTTTCAAAATAAACACTCTCAGGCTGGGGAATTTCCACAACCTGACGGTTGACTCCTTTAAGCATCGTCAAAAACCTCCTATACTATATATAGTAATTATTGACGAAAATTGAATTTCAAGTCACAAAGAAAATAATTAATTGATAAGACTTGTCAAGTAAAAACAGGCAAAAAGTAAAATCCAACAAATAACTGAAAAGTGGCTGATAAACGTCTTGTTAATTTTTTAACAATATTACCCTGAAAATACATATTGTGGCAGGAGTAAGCTGCCTGCACACTATAGCCGATTTGACGATTTTTGCCGCATTTTATATTTAATTCCCAAAATAAATTAAATGCGAAAAAAGACGAAAATTGCTGTTGTAAGCTTTACTGTAAATGTTTTTATACTTTTTGTATAATGTAGATAACTCCAAAAATGTTGATAATTCTGTTTATAATGTTGATAACTGCCCCTCAAAACCCTTGATAACCCTCAAAAAGGCAGGTTATTAACTGTTGATAATTACTGACAACCGAACATTGTTAATGTTTTAACATATACTCTAAGTTGTCTTAACTTGACTACTATACAAAATGGAGATATTTTTAAATAGAATTTTCTGAAAATTTTATTTAAATTGCCAACACGGAAAGGACGTGTAAAATGGAGCTTATAAAAGAGAGTAATAACACAAGACTTTGTGGTTACACCCCATTTAACGTGGGACTGACCCTGGACTGCGGACAGGCCTTCAGATGGGAGGAAACAGGGGAGAAAACGTACCGGGGAATTGCCTTCGGCAGGCAGCTGACAGTAAGGGATGACGAAGATTCTTTGCTGTTTATGAACACTGACAAAGAAGAAATAAATGAAATATGGGCGGACTATTTTGACCTTAATACCGACCACGCAGATATTATGAAAAGGCTCAGCGGAGATAAATTCATAAAGGAAGCTTATGACCGGTTCGGCGGTATTCATATTTTAAGACAGGAGCCCTGGGAGACGCTGTGCTCCTTTATAATTTCCGCCTGCAATAACATTCCGAGAATAAAGGGAATTGTAAACCGCTTTTCCGAGGCTCTCGGCAAAAGCACGGGAGAGGGCTTCTCATTTCCCGATGCGAAGACTGTGGCAGTGCTTACAGATGAGGACCTCGCCTTTTTAAGGGCAGGCTACAGAGTGCCCTATATTCTCGATGCCGCAAGAAGGGTAGCCGAGGGTGAAATTGATTTTGATGCTATAAGAAAAATGAGTGAAGAGGATGCCCGTCGGGAGCTTATGAAAATAAAGGGAGTAGGCAGAAAGGTTGCCGACTGTACACTGTTATTTTCATTGGGCTTTACCGATTGCTACCCCGTTGACAGACACATTGAAAGGGCAACAAGGGAGCTGTACCCTGAGGGACTTCCCACGTTCTTCACCCCTGACAGAGGTCTTGCACAGCAGTATATATTTACTTCAAGAATAAAATAAGCTTCGGATAAATATACATTATATTTGTATATTTATCCGATTTCTTGTTTTGCCGTTTTATTATATTCAGTATATAAAAGAAAAAACAAGAGTACCCGAAAATACCCTTATTATCACAATTTATATTTTATCGGCAGTTTTGTTAACATATGGCAGTTTTGGCTGAAAACGTGCTTTTAAGGTTTTATATGAGACAGAGTATAGTTTTTCCCGAAACACCGAAAAAAGGCAAAAAAGCCGTTAATAAGAAAAGCTATTATAATAATTTAACCCATACAGTCAGTCTTGATGATTTATATACAAAATGAAAATCAGGAGCCGGAAAGGATTTTGCCTTTCACAGCTCCTGAAATATTTTTATTAACCTTTGCTTACGGTCTTGCTGTACCGGTGTTAGCAGAGTATCTCATAATATCTATTGCGGAAACTCTGTCCTCCTGAAGCTCAATATTTGAGGTACCGTAAATTGTGTCATGCAGCGTCTTTGCGGCGGCAGGATAGTCAACAATCCATACCCAGGAATATCCCTGATAATCCATTCTGTGCTCATCCGAAGGCACGGCTGCCGATACGATTTCATAATTGTACCATTTTTCCGTCAGCGCCTGAGTGCCGAGGGATATAATCTTTGCAACGCCGCAGTCGGTCTTTATATACTTTAATACGGAATTGAGAAGAGGGGAAATCTGACTGATGCTGATACCCTTTGCCTCGTCAACAAGTGCATTGAGGAACTGACGCTGTCTTCTTGTACGGCTGATATCCGCATCAACGTCACAGTTTCTTATTCTGCAGAAGCCCAGAGCCTGCTTACCGTTCAGAAGAACGTTTTCACCTGAGGGACAGTCGTCCTTTATTTCAGCTCTGACAGCAGCTGCTTCATATTCCTTAACGTCAAGCCTTATACCGCCGAGAACGTCAACTATTGCGCTGAAGGAATCAAAGTTTACGGAAACGTAGTAGTCGATTCTGATTTTGAAATTATTCTGCAGGGTTTCAATAAGCTTTTTTGCACCGCCGTTTGCATAGCAGGCATTGATTTTCGCATATTTTCCGCCCGAAGCAGTATTAATGTAGGTATAGCAGTCACGGAAAACCGAGGTAAGATAAATCTTCTCTGTCTTCTTGTTAAGGGAAGCTAATATTATGGCATCGGCATTTCTGTTTGACTTATCAAGACCTATAAGAAGGAAGTTTATAACATCCTTATCTCTCATAAGTGAGTTTTCGGTCGTATTTTCCGCCCAGCCCTTAAGCACAGAAGAAAGGTCAGTAAGACCTCTTAATTCTTCAAGCTGCTCAATGTGAATATTTTCATCACCGGGCTCTGTGACCTCAACGAAGTCTGAGGGAGTATCCGTGTTACCGCCGAAGCTGATAATTCCCATTTTTGAAACAAGGTCAACGGCAACGATTGAAAAAACAAGCACAATACCTAAGGCTACACCTGAAAGAATTGTGAGAAAGCTTCTTCTGTTTTCCTCTTTCTGCTTTTTTGATATCTTCTTTTTAGCCATTTATCACACCGCCCCGACACTTCAGTTTTCCGTTGCGGGTGTTCCCTCAGGAGCCTCTGCTGTTTGTGCTGCATTTTCAGCCTCGGGGGCATCCTCCTGAGCCTCTGCATCGGTTTCATCGGGTAAATCCGTTTCCTCACCGGATTTTTTTGCAAGAGTAAGAGTTATAACGCTGTCGCTTTCGGCAAGCTTCATAAGTCTTACACCCTTTGAGGGACGGGCACATTCTCTGATGCTTTCGGATGCAATACGGATAATAATACCCTGCTCGGAAATAAGAATAACGTCATCGTCATCATAAACGACCTTGATTGCGGCAACATCACCGTATTTATCAACACGGTAGTTGATTGAGCCGTAGCCGCCTCTTGACTGTACGTGATAATCGGAGAAGTCACTCTTTCTGCCGTTACCCCATTCGCTGACGGTAAGAAGCTTACCGCCGTTTTCCTCGTCGAGAATTTCCATACCCACAACGAAGTCGTCCTCATATTTGAAGGTAAGAGCCTTAACACCACGGGCTGTACGTCCGATAACACGGGCATCGGTTTCGTTAAAGCGGATACCGAGACCCTTCTTTGTTGCAACGAAGAGATCCTGACTGCCTGTTGTAAGAAGCACCTTCTGAAGCACGTCACCCTCGTCGAGATTAATGGCTATAATACCGTTCTTTCTTATATTCTTGAAGTTTTCAAGCTCTGTTCTCTTGATGATACCGTTTCTTGTAATCATACACAGATACAGGTCGCCGCGCTCCTTGGGAATCATAATCATAGCGGTAACCTTTTCGTCACTCTCTATGGGAAGGATGTTTACAAGGTTCATACCCTTACTTGTACGGCTTCCCTCGGGAATCTCGTAGCCCTTTACCATATATGCTTTACCCTTTGTGGTAAAGAACATAATATGAGAGTGGGTTGAAGCGGTGAACATAGTGTCAACTACGTCCTCCTCACGGCGTGTAATGCCGATTCTGCCCTTACCGCCCTTCTTCTGAAGCTGGTATTCATCAACCGACATTCTCTTGATGTAGCCCATCTGTGTCATTGTGAATACGCAGTCCTCTTCGGGAATAAGGTCCTCAATATCCATTTCACCCGTAACGTTCACGATTTCGCTTCTTCTGTCATCGGAGAACTTGTCTCTGATAACGGTAGCTTCTTCCTTTACGAGAGTGAGGACATTTTCACGGGAGGAGAGAATTTCAAGGAAGCGTGCAATCTTTTCCTCAAGGGCTCTTTCCTCATCCTGGAGCTTCTCTCTTTCAAGACCGGTTAACTGTCCCAATCTCATCTGAACGATGTGGTTAGCCTGGATTTCATCGAAGCCGAAGCGCTCCATAAGTCTTTCCTTACCCTCGGCAATAGACTTGGATGCACGAAGGATGTTGATAACCTCATCAATGAAATCAAGTGCCTTAAGGAGTGCCTCAAGAATGTGCTGACGCTCCTTTGCCTTTTTAAGGTCGAACTCAGTTCTTCTTGTGACAACGTTTACCTGATGGTCAATGTAATGCTCAAGCATCTCCTTGAGGGTAAGCACCTTGGGCACACCGTCAACGAGAGCAAGCTGAATAACACCGAAGGTCGTCTGAAGCTGAGTGAAGGAATAAAGCTGATTGAGCACAACCTGAGGGTTTGCATCACGCTTTAAGTCAATTGTGATGTTCATACCCTCTCTTGAGGAGTAGTCATTTATGTCCGAAATACCCTCAAGGCGTTTTTCCTTGTGAAGGTCTGCAATAGACTCAATAAGTCTTGCCTTATTTACCTGATAGGGAAGCTCTGTTACGACAATCTGGTATCTGCCGTTCTTGCCCTCCTGAATTTCGCAGCGTGCACGGACGGTGATTTTACCTCTGCCCGTAGCATAAGCAGCTCTGATACCTGAGCGGCCCATAATAATACCCTTTGTGGGGAAGTCGGGTCCCTTGATATGCTGCATAATATCGTCAAGCTCACAGTCGGGATTGTCGATAACACAGCACATACCGTCTATAACCTCTCCGAGATTGTGAGGAGGAATGTTTGTAGCCATACCTACTGCAATACCCGTGGAGCCGTTTACAAGAAGATTGGGGAAGCGTGCAGGAAGAACCGTGGGCTCCTTAAGTCTGTCGTCATAGTTTCCCGTGAAATCAACGGTATCCTTATCAATATCCGTGAGCATTTCAAGTGAAATCTTGCTCATTCTTGATTCTGTATATCTGTATGCTGCAGGGGGGTCACCGTCAACGGTACCGAAGTTACCGTGGCCGTCAACAAGAATATATCTTGTAGAGAAGCTCTGGGCAAGTCTTACCATGGCATCGTAAACCGATGCGTCACCGTGGGGATGGTAGCGTCCGAGAACGGAGCCGACGGTATCGGCACACTTACGGTACTCCTTATCGGGAGTAAGGTTATTCTCGTGCATTGTGTAAAGAATACGGCGGTGAACGGGCTTTAAGCCGTCACGCACGTCGGGAAGGGCACGCTGGGTAATAACGGACATTGAATAGTCAAGGAAATAGCTTCTCATTTCCCTGTTAAGGTCAACCTGAACGAGATTTCCCTGAGGCTTTACCTCTTCCGTAATTTCATTTATCTTATTTTCGTTATCCATCATACTACTCCTTA
>JAZNAI010000174.1:0-7709 GCA_045586465.1 Acutalibacteraceae bacterium
TTCTCTTGCACCCACACCAGCTATTGGCGACTCCGTTGCAAGAATTCTCGAAAATATGGGACTTGAATGCTGCGGTGCACACGGCACAACGGCAGCACTCGCAATGCTCAATGACGCAGTCAAAAAGGGCGGTGTTATGGCATCCTCCCACGTTGGCGGTCTTTCGGGCGCATTCATTCCCGTATCCGAGGACGAGGGTATGATAGCGGCTGTTGCAAACGGCTCCCTTTCAATTGAAAAGCTTGAAGCTATGACTGCGGTATGCTCCGTAGGGCTTGATATGATTGCAATTCCCGGAGACACCACCGAGGCAGTAATCTCCGGTATTATTGCCGATGAAATTTCAATAGGTGTTGCAAACACCAAGACAACGGCTGTAAGAGTAATTCCCGCATACGGCAAAAAAGAGGGCGACACAGTAGAATTCGGCGGACTTCTGGGTTACGCTCCCGTTATAAAGCTCAATCACAATTCTCCCGAAAAATTCATTTCCCGAGGCGGAAGAATCCCCGCACCCATACATTCACTCAAAAACTAAACAAGAAAGGAAAATTACTATGACATTCATTGAAAAATACGACTATCTCAAGAAAAAATATGCAGCTAAGGCTGATACCGCAAAATTCAAGGACGCATTTATTGCCGCTCAGATTACAATGTCCGACGAGGACTGCGGCGGCACAATGTATGCAGCATACATTGACGGCACCTTCTCCTTCGAGCCTTACGATTACCACGACAATACAGTTGCAATTATTACAGATTCCGCACTTCTTGAGGAATGCCTGAAGGGTAAGGCTGACCCCGTAAAGGCATATCTTGACGGACAGCTTCAGGCTTGGGGCAACCTTGACCACGCACTTCAGCTTATTGACGTACTCAAGGGTAAGAAGAGAGTATGCAAGAAAAAGACAGAAGAAGCTGCAGCAGTCTGCGAAGAGGTAAAGGAAGAAGCAGCTCCCAAGAAGAAAGCCGCAAAGAAAAAGGCTGAGCCCGAAAAGGCAGCAGAAGTAAAGGCTGAAGAAATTACTGCTCCTGCACCCAAGAAAAGAACCTGCAAGAAAAAGACAGCCGAAAAGGAATAATTTATAATGCAATATACGGCAGATTTTATAAAAGCACTCACCTCGCCCGACCGCCGATACGGCGAGGTGCCTTTTTATTGGTGGAACGGCGGAGAGCTTACAAAGGAAAGACTGACCTCACAGCTTGAAGCCCTTGCAGAAAAGGGGCTTGCAGGCGTGCAGGTCAATTACTGCCACATAAATGAGGGCGGTGAAGAGGAGCTTCCCTACGGCGGCTTCGGACGAAGCTTAAAGGGAACTCCCCCACAGTTTTCCGACGAGTGGTGGGAGCTGTTTTACCACGCTGCAAAGGAATGTGAGCGCCTCGGTATGTCAATCGGTATGGGAGACTATACGATTGCGTGGATCGGCAACGGTTATTTCACCGATAAGGTGGCAAAAACCGAGGGGATGAATGCAACTAACCTTTCCTGCGAAGAAAAAATGATGTTTTCGGGGGATGAGGACACTCTTCCCGAAAATACCCTTGCGGTTATAGCATACGAGGACACGGACTGCAAAAAACCCGTTATCATCTTTGAAAAAGGCAAGGGGGTAATCACCCCCGTAAAAGGCCTTTGCAAGGCTTATATTATTACGGAAAAGAGAAAAGAAAACTCCGTTGATCCGCTGAATCCCGATTGCGGAAGGATTCTCGTTGACTTGTATTTCAGGGAATTTGAAAGAAGATGCCCCGATTTAAAGCCGGGCACTCTAAACTACTTTTTCCAGGATGAGCTTATGTTCGGAACGGACACAAGATATTTGTGGAACAAGACCTTGAGAGAGGCTGTAAAGGAAAAAAGAGGCTACGATATTCTGGGCTTCCTTCCTCATCTGTTTTTTAATCTTTCGGACTTTACTCCTGTTATAAGGCTTGACTGTCAGGATGTAAAAACGGGACTTATTGAAGAAAATTACTTTATACCCGTTTATAATTTCCACGCTGAAAGAGGTCTTATTTACGGCTGTGACCAGGCATCCCGAGGCAAGGACCCGGATGAATTTTCCGATTATTTCAGAACTGTCCGTTGGTTCACGGCTCCCGGCAATGATACCCCCGGAAGGGCGGCAGACCTTATAAAGGTCAAGGTCAACAGCTCAATCGCCCACCTTTACAAGAGACCGAGGGTATGGCTCGAGGGCTATCACAGCTCCGGCTGGGGCACTACTCTTGAAAGCATTACAGCCCCCACAAGCGACAACTTTATATACGGCGCAAATCTTCTTAACCTTCACGGACTTTATTACGGTACAAACGGAGGCTTCTTTGAATGGGCACCTCCCGATTTCCATTTCCGTATGCCTTATTGGGACGACGAAAAGACATGGCTCGACAAATATAAGAGGATGTCCGCACTTCTCACAACAGGCGTGCACCGCTGTGATGCGGCAATATTTTACCCCGTTTCCTCCTGCGATTACGGAGAAAACCACAAAACCTGCATTGAAGCAACCTTCGGTATGGCTGAGCATATATTCGGTAACGGAATTGACTTTGATTTTATTGATTTTCAGTCAATTGAACGTGCAGTATGCGAAAACGGACTTATGAAGGTCTCGGACGAGCAGTACAAGGTGCTGATTTTTGCAGGCGTTGACGCAGTAAGACAGTCGGCAATCGACAAGGCTGAGGATTTTCTGAGCAACGGCGGTACTGTCATTTTCTCAGGTCTGACACCTTATATTTCAGACAAATACGGTGCAGGAAACGAAGAATTCAGAAAACAGCTTGAAAGAATGCTATCCCACAAGAACTGCCATCTTACATCCAATGAAGAAGGCGCACTTACCGTCATTAACAAAAACATAAAAAGAAGCTTCATTACGGACATTGCTTCGGGCGTTACAAAGGCATTCGTGCACACGAGAGTACACGGGGACAGTAAGCTGTTTTTCGTGCGCTACGCTGAAAAAGACAGCGTATGCCGCTTTGAAGCAACGGGAAAAACATATCTTCTTGACCCCGACAAGGGTGAGCTTATGCTTCTTTCGGGAACTGTTTCAAAGGACGGCTTTACCTACATAAAAATGCCTCTTGAGGCTGAGGCTGATACCCTTATTCTCTTTACAAAAGAGGATATTCCCTGCGACAGAGAGCTTAACATTGCCCTTTCCCGTAAGGAATGCACGGTTGAAGAAATTATCCTTGACGGTGAGTGGGATTTTCATATTATTCCCACACTTGACAATACCTTCGGGGATTATTATATTCCTGCAGGAGGCATTATCGGAGCCGAGGGCAGATTCTTTGACGTAACTGCGGTAAAAAATCCCGAAGACGAGTCCGAAAAGCCTGATTTTTCCGATATCCCCTTCTGCACAAGCAGAGCTATCGGCAGAATTACGGTTAAAAACAACAAAAAGGCACTTATTAAATATCTCACGGAAAACCGTGAGCAAATGTATCAGGATGCTCTCGTTTTTGAGGGAGAAGAGTATAAGCTTGAAAGAACGGCTCTTCACGACCGCTACGGCTTCCATTCCTATGAGTACTCTCCCTCTCTTTATGAGCAGGGGCACCACGGCCTTAAGGGCAGAGTTTACGACGACAACCTTATTTTCAGCGACGACTGTATTTTCTTTACCTATGTTTACTCTCCCGAGGAAGCGGATGCAGTACTCAGAATCGGCAATATAAAGCCCGAATTCGTAATTCTTAATTCAGAAGAGACAGCTGAAGGTAAGGTAAGACTTCACAAGGGCAAAAATCTTCTTTTTGCCGCATTCTCCTATAATGAAGAGGAAAAGCCCGATTACAGAAATTCCTCTTATCTTAAAAGAACCTCCCTTTATATCACAAAGGAAGAGCTTGAGGAAACGGGCTATCCCCTTTCAATAACGTCCTTCGCCAACAATTCATATTACGGATTTACGGGCACAGACAAAGAAAACGGTCTTTTCCGCTTTGAATTTGACAGCGTGCCCTCTTTGGAAAAGCTCCGATTCAGCCTTTTCGGAGAGCTTATTGCAGTTTACAACAATGAAGAGAAGCTTGATTTCTCGGAAAACGGCACGGGCAATTTCGGTGCGAAAGAATATACGGCTGAGGTAAAAAGTGTTTCACCTTACGTCTCCCGTGTGGTGTTCTTCGTAAAAAGCACCGACGGCAAGGAATACACCTCACTTATCCCCGAGCACGTAAGACTTTCCTGTAAAAAAGGAAAAATGACAACGGGAGACCTTTGCAAAACGGGCGCACTTAAAAGCTTCTCGGGCAAGGCAGTTTACGAAAAGGATATCACCTTAAGTAAAATCTACACCGACAGAAGATTTTATCTTGATATTTCCGACGCAGGGGCTACCGTAAACGTTGAAATTAACGGAAAGCCTGCCGTAGTTTTCACTTACAAACCATTTACGGCAGACATCACGGACTTTATCCGTGACGGTGAAAACCATATTAAAATCACGGTATCATCTACTCTTTGCAACCACTACAGCACGGTACCGTCAAAGTATTCCAACTTCCCCGAGGACTCAGAGTGGGGTCTTACGGGAGAGGTAAAAATAACAGTCAAGGAGAGGGAAATATGAAATTACCCAAGCCTATAAACAAAATAGTCACCCTTGTGGCAAACTCCGTTTCGCAGACCTCGGGAAAGGATATAGATAAAAGCTTTTCTATGGCAGAAGGTATTGATGAGATATCCCGTCAGGCAGCGGCAGAAAGCATAGTCCTTCTTAAAAACGAGGGAATTTTACCCTTGAAGGAAGAAGAAACCGTTTCCCTTTTCGGAAGAGTTCAGGGAGACACCTTCTTCGTCGGCTACGGCTCCGGCGGTGACGTAAAGCCTCATTATAAGGTAAGCTTCCGTGAGGGTCTTATAAATGCCGATGTAAGAATCAATAAAGAGCTTCTTACAGTTTACGATAAATGGAGAAAAGCCAATAAACCCGACGACGGCTTCTGGGGCAACTGGCCTATGTGCTATGACGAAATGCCTCTTACCTACGATATAGTAAGCACGGCTGCGGAAAAAAGCGATACCGCTCTTGTGTTTATCGGAAGAGCCGCAGGTGAGGACCGTGAAAACACCCTCGAGAAAGGCAGCTTCTATCTTACGGATGAGGAAGAAAAGATGCTGATGCTTGTGGGAATGTGCTTTAAGAAATGGGCGGTCGTTCTCAATATCGGCAATATAATTGACTTTTCCTTCATTGAAAAATATAAGATTCCTGCAGCGTTAATCTGCTGGCAGGGCGGAATGGAGGCAGGAAACGGTCTTGCCGACGTACTTACGGGCAAGGTTTCCCCCTCAGGTGCACTCACCGATACCGTTGCATATTCATATAACGACTACCCCTCCTCCGACAATTTCGGCGGTAAGGACCTTAACAAGTACACCGAGGACATCTTCGTGGGCTACAGATATTTTGAAACCTTCTGTAAGGATAAGGTTATGTACCCCTTCGGACACGGTCTTTCATATACGGAGTTTGAAATAAAGGATATAGATTTCTCCGTAAGCGCAGAAAATGTAAACGTAAGCGCAGTTATAAAAAATACGGGAGCTGTTCCCGGTAAAAAGGCGGTAGGTCTTTATCTCAATCAGGAAACAGACGTGCTTCCCGTACCCGTAACGGTGCTCAAGGCATTTACAAAAACCAAGGAATTGGCTCCCGGTGAGGAGCAGACCGTTCTTTTCTCCGTATCCTTCTATGACCTTGCTTCTTATGACGATGCAGGTGCTTCGGGCTTTAAGAGTGCATATATTCTCGCCTCGGGAACTTACCGCTTTAAGCTTGGCTTTGATGTAAGAAACACGGTTGAAGCCGGTGTAACGGAAAGAAAAGAAACCGAAATTATCGAACAGCTTTCCGAGATTTCTGCAGTTGAAGAGAAAAATTCCTTTAAGCGTCTTGCCGTTTCATACAGCAACGGCAATGCATATAAGACCTATGAGCCCGTGCCCGTGAGAACCGTTTCACTTAAGGAAACAATTGAAAATAATATTCCCACAACCTTTTATATGACTGTGGGCAGAAAATACACCCTCGACGACGTAAGGGAAGAAAGAATACCCCTTGAAAGCTTTGTTGCAACTCTTTCTTATGAAGAGCTTGAGGCAATTTCACGAGGCGACTACGTTATGAATTCCCCCTTGGGTGCGAAGGGCAATGCAGGTGTATTCGGCGGTGTGCTTGAATCATTAAGAGATAAGGGAGTTCCCCCCATAACCACAACAGACGGTCCCTCGGGTATCAGAATTGCCGCTTACAGCGCTCTCTTCCCCTGCGGCACGGCACTTGCCTGCACCTGGAACACGGAGCTTGTCCGTGAGCTTTACTGTCTTCTCGGAAAAGAAATGCGAGAAAGAGGCTCCGACGTGCTCTTAGCACCCGGTATGAACATTCACAGAAATCCCCTTTGCGGAAGAAACTTTGAATATTTCTCCGAAGATCCCGTCAATGCAGGCCATTTTGCGGCGGCGGTTACCACGGGACTTCAGTCCTCAGGCGTCAGTGCCTGTCCCAAGCACTTTGCCTGCAACAACCAGGAGGTACGACGCACAAAGAATAACTCCGTCCTTTCGGAACGTGCTCTTCGTGAAATTTACCTCAAGGGCTTTGAAATCTGCGTTAAAACCGCAAAGCCTCTTAACATAATGACCTCTTACAACAAGATAAACGGCGTTTGGGGACATTATAACTACGACCTTGTAACAGGTATTCTGAGAAATGAATGGGGTTATGAGGGATGCGTTATGACAGACTGGTGGATGCAGTCCTCTGCTTCTCCCGAATTCCCCGTTATGGAAAATCAGGCATACAGAGTGAGAGCAGGTGTAAACGTTCTTATGCCCGGCGGCGGCAGAACCGGCAAGCGTGAGCCTGACGGAACGCTTATGGCGTCTCTCGGCAAGGAAGGGGGAATCACCACCGGTGAAATGCAGAAAAATGCCGCAGAAATTCTCCGTATGATAATAAATCTTCAGAAATTACGCTGAGCCTTTGCCCCTTCTATGAAAATGAGAGATTTTTTCCGGTATTGATTCCCGTGTGCTTCGCACTTGGGAGCCCCCGGCGAGAGTTCCCGACGAAAAACAGTCCGACGGACTGTTTTTCTTCCCTCCTGCGCTCTTGGAAGCATTGGGAATTTCGCTGTCTGCGGACAGCGACAAGAGGCTCTGCCTCTTGACACCGTGAGCTTTTGAAAAAGCTCAAACAAAACTTTCAGTCCGGCACTCCCGTGCCGACATCATCTCTCAGTTATCGTGCAAAATCAAAGCTTCAGACAAATCATAACCACCAGTTGAACTGGTGGTTTGTACAGGCCCTATAAGGGCCGCCTGCTGGCTCGCCGACTAAAAGTCGGCACAGAGGTTTGACATCGCATTACTATCTCAAGCAGCCGCTCTCGTGCGGCTGTTTGTTTTTTGCTTACTTATTCTTGTTACCCGTAAACGGGTCTACATATTCTTTAAGTGACATCTGATCACTTGCAAAATCTTCTTCTAATTGATTTTGGATATAATTTTCTATCACTTTCTTGTTTCGACCGACTGTATCTACATAATATCCCCTACACCAAAAATGTCGGCTTCCGTACTTGTATTTCAAATTTGCATGTCGGTCGAAAATCATTAATGTACTTTTACCCTTGAGATATCCCATAAATTGTGCTACACTTAAGTAAGGTGG
>JAZNAI010000175.1:0-2295 GCA_045586465.1 Acutalibacteraceae bacterium
CCCTGTGGATATTCTGTAATCACTGAGGTCGGTTATCTTGAATTAGGCTCAGACATCGTTATGCTGACCGTTCCCGGAGAACTCATTCCTCAGCTTGTCTACGGTAATGTTGTTGACAAGACACAGTCCTATACCGGTAAAGAATGGGAGATTGACATAACATCGGAGCTTATCGGAGACGACAAGACCGTGCTTGTTATGGGACTTTGTAACGATGCACTCGGCTATATCGTTCCTGACAACGACTATGCACCGTTTATTGCCGACTCTTTGTGGAATACAAGCCTTGGTGAAAAGCTTTTTGGTCCTGCACAGAAACATTATGAAGTAATGCTCTCAATGGGCAGTACAACGGGATCAAAAATTATGAACGCAGTAAACGCACTTGTAATAGAGGCAAACTAAAACATAATTTTTTCAAGGAATAATAATTATAGCAAACACAAATGAAACTAAAACAAACTCTAAAGCATTTGAAGAATTACGCTCTGCCGAAATAAACCAGGAGAAAAAATAACTATGGAAATAAGATATATAAAACCCGAGGAAGCAACTGATTATCAAAAAGTTTCAGCAGCTTCGTTTATATGGAAGTTCAATGCTGAAGAGGATACCGCGGTTGAAGTACCGGTTATTGCAGCATTCGAGGGAGATAAACTCATTGCAGGAGTTGAAATTTTTGATTTCAGAACTAACTACTGCGGAAATTTCCTGAATTCAGTCTTTATAAGCGGTGTCTGCAGTCAGCCCGAGTGCAGAAGAATGGGTGGTGTTCGCGAGATTATGAAAAAAATCGGCGAAACTGCTATTGAAAATGACTGGACATTCGGGTTTCTTCAACCCTTTTCAATTGAATACTACGAAAAATTCGGATATGCAAATCTTAACCGTATGTTTGCAATAAAGGTTCCGTTTGAAAAGCTTAAACATATTCCGCGCAACACCGATGTTGTTCTTTATACAGGTGAACAGTTTGAAGAACTCCGTAAACTTCACGAAAAATGTGCCTTGAAAGAAAATCTGATGACTCTTCGTGAGGAGAAAAAGCATTTCTGCGATACACCTCTCGAAAGCACCGACTATACGTATATCAGATATGATTCAGACGGAGTTGCAGATGGTTATGTACGTTTTATCGTCGGCAGACCCAATGACCTTATCGTTGACGAGCTGTTTGTTCTTTCGGTTGAAGCACTTTACGGCTTAATCGGATTTCTGCGGAATTACGACGGTATAGTTAAAAATCTGATTGTCAGAAAGCAGTATCAGGGCAGTGATTTTGCCTGTGTTGCAGACAGAATTGACGGTGTGACATATGAATACAACGGCGGAGCGGCAGGAAGAATCTATAACCTGCAAAAGCTTCTTGAAAACAATACCTATCCCCAAGAATACGGAAAATTCCGTTTGAGGTGTATTGACGAATTCGAGCAGAACAACGGGATTTTCGACGTTGAATATCAGAACGGGAAAGCAGTTGTCACGCGCAAGCCTCAGGTCGATTACGATATATCTCTCACGGCATCAGCCGCCGCAAGGCTTATGCTTGCGGGTGAAGGACATAATTCACAAACCGCCACATACATTGAAGGTGTCGAAATAAAAGGAAATGCAAATGATTTTTTCAGAGCGTTTCCTTACCGTCACACACGTTTTTCTGATAGCAGATGGTCAATTTAATTGCAACGTATAATTTAAGGAGATGCTTAAAATGACAAAAAAATTTGTTTGTGCAATTCTTGTCTGCGTTATAGTTTTATCATTATGCGCACTTCCCGTATCTGCCGCTGAAAAGGGATTCTCAGTTGCGGATACAGTTATAGTATTGTCCGAAAATGCAAGCATCACGGATAGCTATGCCGCAAGCCGCCTTAAATATTATCTTGACGAAATTACAGGCGACGATATTGAAATTGTAAGCGGTGAAACGCAAAAAGAATACAAAATCACATTGCAGGGAATAACGGATGATAACGACGGAAGTTATACCATAACTTCAACCGAAAACGAACTTGTTATTAATGGCTCCGGCAACAAAGGAACGATAAACGGCGTTTACCGCTTTCTTGAAGAATTCTGCGGCTGTCATTGGTATGAATCAGAGGTTATTGTCATTCCAAAAAATGAAAATCTCACCGTACCGAACGGAATAAATATTGAATATACGCCCTTTTTTGAGTACACGGAAACGGATACGAGAAGCTCGAAAGATGCAGAGTTTGCCCTTGCAAACGGTCTTACCGGCGGAATTTACAAAGACCTTACATCGGAGCAAGGCGGTGCGGTTGAATACGT
>JAZNAI010000176.1:0-2056 GCA_045586465.1 Acutalibacteraceae bacterium
GGCAACACGGCGGTAGTCACCGATAATTCTGCCTCTGCCGTAAGCATCGGGAAGACCCGTTATGATATGGCTTTTTCTGGCAAGGCGCATTTCGTCTGCATAGGCACGGAAAACACCGTCGTTATGTGTTGTACGGAAACGGAATTCATCCTCAACCTTGTCACTTAAGCGGTAGCCGTAAGCCGCACATGCCTGACGTGCCATTCTGATACCGCCGAAGGGGTTTACGCCTCTTTTAAGGGGCTTGTCGGTCTGCATACCGAAAATAAGCTCCTTTTCCTTATCTATGTAGCCGGGCTTGTAGCTTGTAAGGGATGAAACGGTATCGGTATCAACATCAAGCACACCGCCCTTTTTGCGCTCCTTCTTAAAAAGCTCCTGTACGGTTGACATCAGCTCATCAGTACGCTTTGTAGCACCTGCAAGAAAGCTGCCGTCTCCCTTATATTCCTTGTAATTAAGCTGAATGAAATCACGCACGTTAATCTCATCCTGCCATACACCTTCATTAAAGCCTGTCCAGTTTTCGTGTTTCATATATATTCTCCTTTTAGGCAATTGACATATTTAATATTACAGCAGTTATGCTCTGCAGCTGCTGTGCAGTGAAGCTCATCCTGTAGGGGAGGGCGTCCTCGACCTCCCGCATTGCACAAATCACAAAACTTGCGTTAATTTCCGTGGATTATAAAAATCTGCCTCACCGGGTCATAATTATTTTATTCTTATTTTCTGCCGCTATCCCGGGTCGTCGAGGACGCCGACCCCTACAACATAATAAAAGGCGCAATCAGATTTTTACTCCTGATTGCGCCCAGACGGTCGGCATTATATAACTTTTACACTCCACCGCAGTTTTCTGCGAATTCCGTCAGTCATGTAAAAATCTATACATATTATATAACGGGAAAGTGCAAATGTCAACATATAGACCTGACAGAAATTCATCTGTTCTTTATATAGTATTTGTAGAATTTTACAGCCTCTGCCAAAGCGGATACGCCCATACTCTCATTTGCGGCGTGCATAGCTGCAAGCTGCTCGGGAGTAAGTCTTGTGGGAGTAAAGCGAAGACAGCTGTCAGAAACGATTTCAAACTGTCTGCAGTCGGTGCCTCCCGTCATAAGATAGGGGATGGGCACAACGTCGGGAATTGCTTCCTCAATGCACTTCTGCAGATACTTGAATTCCTTACCGTTATGGTCAGCAACATCAGAGGGGTCACGGGAGAGCATAACCTCCGTTTCAATGTCGTATTTAGCGGCTATCTGACGAAGCACATCAATGGATTCCTCTGCCTTCTGATGAACGGAAGGACGCATATTACAGATAACGGATGCAGAATCGGGAATAACGTTGGGAGCCTCAGAGCCCTGGGCCATCGTAAATGCACAGGTGGTCTTTACAAACGCACCTGCCATAGGTGAGAACAGGGGAAGCACCTTAGCTAAAAGTCCCTTAAAGAGCCAGAGGTTTGACATAACAAGGCGAAGAGGGAAAATAAGGTGTCCTGCAATAGCCGTAAACATTTCGGGTATGGGGGTTACAAGCTCACGCTTGAAGGGGTCGGTCTTTTCCACCTCGGCAATGAATTTACCGAGTCTTGCAATGGGAGTGTTTTTGGGAGGAGTTGAGGCGTGGCCGCCCTTACCTCTTGCGGTAAATTTGATGTTACAGAAGCCCTTTTCGACAATACCTATAGCGGCGCAGGGCTTGGAAAGTCCGGGAAAAACATTACCGATAACGGCACCGCCCTCGTCAAGAACGGCATTAAGGCGGATTCCCTTTTCCTTTAAGTATTTAGCGGCATCAATGGCACCGCCGCCGGAAATTTCTTCGTTGACGGAGGAGAAAAGCCACACGTCCTCTTCGGGAGTAAAGCCCTCGGAGATTAATTCTTCAACAGCATCCCACTCGGCTGAAAGTGTACTCTTGCAGTCCATAGCACCTCTGCCGTGAATACAGCCGTCCTCAATTGCACCCGAGAAGGGATCCCGTGTCCACTCTTTTTCGGCGGCAGGCACAACGTCCTGATGGCCCATAAGAAGGATAGCTC
>JAZNAI010000177.1:0-2646 GCA_045586465.1 Acutalibacteraceae bacterium
GGTATTCACAGGCTGCGGCAAGAACTGGAACAACTCCTACGGTCCCATCACAATCGGCCCCAACGGTAAGGCATACGTAGGCGTATTCAACGGTGTTATCTCCATTGCTGATACAGTAGCATAAGCAAACGTACAGAAAAAAAATAAAAAGGAGTAAATAATTATGGTAGATTTAATTAAGCTTCTTGTTAAGATTATCAAGGCTTTCGTTTTTCTTGATAAGGTTTCCGGCGGTGCAGTTTCGGAGCTTATTAAGGACCTTGAAGAGAAGTACGGCATAACAGAATAAAAAAAGAACGGAGTTTCCTTCGGGAAACTCTGTTTTTTTTGAGTGTGAAATATGAGAATATTAAATTATAAAACCGTTTTTTTACCGGGAAATTACGAAAGGGCGAGAATACCGGGAATTGTCACACTTTCCTCGGGCACAATTGTCTCTTACTGCGAGTTAAGGCAGTCCTCAAGTGACTGGGCGGTTATTGACATCGGTATGAAAAAAAGCCGTGACGGGGGAAAAAGCTTTTCCGAACTTAAAATTCTTGTGTCGGGGAAGGGCAGAGATACCGTCAATAATCCTTTGATGATAGCTCAGGGTAATACCCTTCATTTTCTTTACTGTATAAACTACCGCCGTGTGTTTTATATGAAAAGCACGGATGAGGGGGACAGCTGGACCTCACCCGAGGAGCTGACTGACTGCATAAAAGCACAGACAAAGGATTTCTTCTGGTCCTGCATTGCAACGGGACCCTGCCACGGCATAAGCCTTTCTGACGGCACTCTTCTTGTGCCCGTGTGGTTAAGCTTTAATAAAGAGGATGAAAAAAGCCACCACCCGTCTGTGATTGCACTTCTTTATTCCCGAGATAAGGGTGAAAGCTGGAATATGGGTGAAATCTCGGGGATACTCTCTGACCCCAGCGAATTTTCTGTGGCTGAGCTGCCCGACGGCAGAATATTTGCAAATATCCGCCACGAGGGTGAGAAAAAATGCCGTGCAATTGCAGAAATAAACGAAGATTTTTCACTTTGTAATATCCGTCTGTGCGAAAGTCTTCCCGACCCTGTGTGCTGTGCAGGCTTTATAGCTTTTCGTGACGGCTTCCTGTTTACAAACTGCAATTCCGTAAACGAAAGAAAAAATCTGACCCTTAAGAAGCTTGCTTCTGATTTTTCCGTAGCAGGAGAGCTTTTATTAAGCGCAGACGGCGGCTACAGTGATATTGCCCTTGCTCCCGACGGCTCGAGAGCCTTTGTGCTTTTTGAAAAAGGAAAAAATCTGGAGCTTTGCATTATTGCACTCTGAGCTTTAATGTGCTATCATATTACTAAAAGAGAATAAGGAGATGTTTTTATGTGGATGCTTTTTAAGGCTTTTTTCTGTGTTGTTCTTACATTTCTCAACATTTTCACCTGGCCCGTGTTCGGCTTTTATGCAGGTGAAGATAATTATGAGGTAAAGAATGATGAAGAAATTCTTCTGAATTTTGCCGCCATTTCCGATATTCATATGACAGACGAATGGGCACGTATGCAGGTGCTTGAATGCGGCTTATGGGATATGGAGCACGCTCAGGATGAGATTGATGCTCTTGTGCTTGCAGGCGACCTTACGGATAACGGACAGGCTCACGAATACGAGAATCTCAAAAAAGCATTTGCCCCCTATGCTCCTGCCGGGGAAATAATTATGGCTGTCGGTAACCACGATACCTGGACGGACGAGGACGACGAATACGGTCCCGCAAAGGAAAACTTCCTGAAATATTCAAAGGAAATCATGGGCAGAGACATTGAAAATGCATATTTCACCACAGAAATAAATGGATATACCTTCATTGTAATGGCAAGTGAGGGGACACATACATCTGCCACAATCAGCGAAGCACAGCTTAAATGGTTAAGAGAGGAAATGGATAAGGCTGCCGGAAAGGGGCTTCCTATATTCGTTATCTCCCATTGGCCCGTAGCTCTCAGCCACGGCCTTCCCGAGACCTGGGAGGCAGGCGAAACAGACCCTCTCAAGGGCAGCTTCGGGGATCAGAATGACGAGGTTGAGGCAATTCTCAAGGACTACGAAAACGTATTTCTGATTTCGGGTCACGTGCACAACGGCTTTGTAAATGACAGACAGAAGGACATTTACGGCTACGTTTCCGTTGAATCTGACGGTGCCTTCCATTCAATCAATCTTCCTTCATTTATGTATGTCAATTTCCGCGGAAGACTCGGAAACGGCTGCGGCTACAGTATTGAGGTGTATGAGGATGAGGTGCTTATCCGCGCAAGAAGCTTCACCGCAGGTGTATGGTATACTGACTATGATGTAACAATCCCCGTTAAATAAAAACGGCAAAAAACAAGGCGGAGACACGTAAAAACTGTCTTCGCCCTTTTTCTTTATTACATAGGAAATTGCTCGCATTGTGAGCAATTTAGCTTGTAACAAGAAACACCTACAGCCCCCAAGATTGGGGGTAGGGGGTTGATAAATCGTAAGATTTTTTCTTATTATATAGGAAATTGCTCGCGTTGTGAGCAATTTAGCTTATAATTCGCCTGCGGCGTATTGAATGACGCAAGCTTATTGAACAAGAAACACCTACAGCCCCCAAGATTGGGGGTAGGGGGTTGATAAATCATAAG
>JAZNAI010000178.1:0-6704 GCA_045586465.1 Acutalibacteraceae bacterium
TTCTTCTCGCATAAGTTCTACACTCTTTTCTTTCCAAGGCATACCCATCTTCCTTTCGATGTGATTGCCTTTATTATACTTAAAAGTGTAAACTATGTCCTCGGACATTTTGTAAACTATGTTATCACACTACACACGTCCTCGACCTCCCGCCTTCGGTAAAATAGATTGTCTGTGTTTAATTTTCGCGGTATATAACAATGTGCTTCACAGGGTCATAACTTCTGCATTTTTTCATTTCTACCTGCGGGATGTCGGGGTCGCCATCCCCTACAAGGGAAGATTTATTTTTTCGGTTCTCGGGAAGTGACATCAACCCGTTAAATTATGATTTACAAAAAAAAGGAAAACGTTATGAATTATATATTTGATAAAGAAACAGATTTAGCCGCATTTGAGGAGTTTGTTCTTACTCACGGCGGAAATTATCTTCATTCCGAAAAATGGGCAAGGGTAAAAACTGCCTGGAAATCTTATTTCTTTTCGGGAAAGGATGAGTCGGGAAGTATTGTGCTGACTGCTCTTGTGCTTGAACGAACTTTCCCGGGTGCCGGTAAAATATGGTATATTCCCTCGGGTGCGTGCTGCGACCATAAAAACGAAGAGCTTTTCAGAGGCTTTTCGGCATTTATGAAAAAACAGCTTAAAAAGAATCATATTACCGCACTTTTTTACGACCCGCTTATTCCAAACCGCATAAACGGCGAGGATATTCCCGAGGGCAAGGCGGCGCATAAGCTGTTTACGGACAACGGCTTTCAGCTGAACACGGATGCATCAAAGACACTTTATAAATCCCCTTTACAGCTGATAACAAGACTTGAAAGCGAAACGGGAGAAAAATACACCCCCGAAAAGCTTCTTAAAACCTTCGAAAAGGGTGTAAGATATTCTGTCCGTGTGGGTGAGGCAAGAGGTCTTGTCCATAAGATATATACGATTGAGGACGTTGAAAAGGACCCTTCGATTCTTGAGGACTTTTTAAGCGTTATGTCAGATACCTCCGAGAGAAACAATTTCCTTGAGAGAGACGGGGAATACTGCAAGCATCTTCTGAGAGTGTTCGGAAAAGACGGCTTCGATATTATGCTTGTATATTATGACAAAAATAAGGATAACAGCCAGCAGGCAGAAAGACTTAAAAGAAAAGAAGAGCTGATTAAGGCTCTTGAGACCGCCCCCGAAAAGAAAAAGAGGGGAATTACTGAGGAAATCGATTCAATCGATAAGCAGACTGAGCATTACGAGGAGAGAAGAAGAGAGACCGAGAATACCGACAAAAATCTTATCTGTGTTTCGGGCGGTATGACTCTTCACTACGGTAATATGTCCTCCTGCATTTTCGGCGGCTCGAGAAATCTTCTCAGAAACAATTTAAGAGCCAGCCATTTCTTCAATTTCAAGCGTATCTGCCACAGCATTGAAAAGGGAAGTGCCTTCCACGATTTAGGCTACGTGCTTCTTGACAAAACTCCCGTTGCCGAGGACGGCACTCTCGGAAGGGCAAAGCCCAACGGTGAATTCGAAGGAATTTTAGCCTTCAAGAAGAGCTTCGGCTCCGATGAAATCGAATATGTCGGCGAATATATTATGGTAGGAAATAAGCTTCTCTTTTTCTCCTACACCCATCTTTTAGATAAGGCAAAGCATTTCATAGGACTTGTTACAAGGATTTTGAGAAAACTTAAATAAGGAGCGGTTGCAATGGCTTTACGTCAGGACGGCGTTTTCAGAAAACACGGTGCATTTCCCGATAATGAGGGCTACGACAGGCTTATTGCCCGTGCAGAGCCCATTTACAATAAGGAAAACGACTGCAGAGACCCCTTTGAAAGAGATTATACGAGAATTCTCCATTCTCTTGCCTACAGACGGCTTAAGCATAAGACTCAGGTGTTTTTCAATATTGAAAACGACCATATCTGCACAAGAATGGAGCACGTTTCCCACGTGGAATCCGTAAGCACCACAATTGCAAAGGAGCTGGGGCTTAATGTGGACCTGACCCGTGCCATTGCCATGGGACACGACCTTGGCCACGCCCCCTTCGGACATCAGGGCGAAAGGGAGCTTGATGCAATTTCGAAAAAGTACTTAGGCAGAGGCTTCTTCCACGAGAAAAACGGTCTTCATTTTGTAGATAATCTGGAGCTGCTTGAGGATGACTATAAGGTATCCCGTCCCCTTAATCTCACCTATGCTGTGCGTGACGGAATAATCTCCCATTGCGGAGAGGTTGACGATAACGGCCTCAAGCCCCGTAAGGAATATATCGACCTGAAGGATTTTACCTTTGTCGGTCAGTATCAGCCTTATACCTGGGAGGGCTGTGTTGTTAAGCTTTCCGATAAAATTGCCTACGTAGGAAGAGATATTGAGGATGCAATACGTCTTCGCTTTCTTTCCAAGGAAAATATTGATACTCTTTCCGATATGGCAAAGGCTTACGATAAAATGGCAATTAACACCACGGTTATAATACATAATATGATATATGACGTGTGTGCAAATTCCTCCCCCGAAAAGGGAATCTGTCTCAGCGAAACCTTCCACGAGCAGTTAAAGGATATAAAAAAATTCAACTATGAATATATTTACCGCAATCCCCGTCTTGATACCTTCACGAAATATGCCCGTCTTGTAATTGAGCAGATTTTCCTTGTGCTTCTTGATGCATATAAGGGTGAGGACACGATAAACGAGCTTCGTAAGCGTGCGGAAATCTACCCCGAGCTTATGGGAGCATTTGCAGACTGGATCAGTAAATACTGCGAAACAAGTCTGGATATGTTCTCGAATATGACCGAGAAAACCGTAAAATGCCAGAACAGAAAAATTTACGGCAGTCTTGAAACCGAGGATATTTATAAGGGCGCAATAATTGACTACATATCCGGTATGTCAGACAATTATGCTATAAAGGTTTTTAATGAACTTATAACTTATTAAGGAGAAAAAACAATGAAAAAAGCAAGAAAATTATTATGTTTCGCTCTCAGTATTGTTATGGTTCTGTCCTGCATTCCCTTCGCAGGGGCGGTATCGGAATTTGATGCTCTGTGGGCAGACACCGAGGAAGCACAGAGAGGAATTATAATCCAGCCGGGAAAGACGGAAGCCGAAAGAAACTTTTCCTGGTATATGGATGAAGATGAAGACGAGTGCTCTTTGCTTCTCAGCACAAATCCCTTTATGCTTGATGCTGAAGTTTTTGAGGGTACGGCAATAGACGACCGTCACGGAAATTCCGTTGCAAAGGTAACCGTAAGCGGCCTTGAAGCAGGCGAAACCTATTATTACACCTGCGTTTCAGGTGAAGAAAAGAGTGATGTTTATTCATTTGAAACTGTAGAGGGTGACAGCTTTTCTGCTTTATATATGTCAGATATACATATTACTCTCGATGAAGAGGCGGGTGATACAAAGGCTACTGCCTTTGAGTTTGCCGACCTTCTTACAGAGGCTACGGATAAGCACGATGTGAATATTCTTCTTTCGGCAGGCGATCAGGCAACGGACGGTCTTCTTGAAGAGTATAAGGGTTTTACCTTCTCTCCTGTTTCCCGTTCTCTTACAATTGCAACTGCAATCGGTAACCACGACAGAAAGGGAATTGCCTACAAATACTTCACCAATCTCCCCAACGAGGATGAGGGAATTATCAGCTCCCCTCAGGGCGGTAATTATTATTTTACAAAGGGCGAGGTTCTTTTCCTTGTTATTGACTCCAACAATTCAAGTGCAACAGACCACCGCAATTTCATTGAAAATGCTGTAAATGAAAATCCCGATCTGAAATGGCGTGTTGTTATGATGCACCATGATCTTTACGGCGGCTCAATTGAAAGCAGAGAAAGTGAAAACATTCTTTTAAGACTTATTCTTTCCTACATTTTTGATGAATTCGGTATAGACCTTGTGCTTACGGGGCATTCCCATCACTACAGCATTTCCGACGTACTTTATAACGGACAGACCGTAACCGAGATAAAAAACGGTGACACAATAAACAATGCAGAGGGCACTGTTTATATGGTTTCCGCTTCTGTTGCACGTCCCCGTGAGGCAGAAGAAATTCCCTACAGCGACCGTGTTTCAATCGGTATGGACCATTACGGAGACAGACTTTACAATATCATTGATTTCTCGGAAGAGGCAATTGCCGTCACAACCTATGAAAGAGGTGAGGATGAGGCTTATGCTTCCTTTACCCTTACAAAGGACGATGATTACACTGCTCCCGGAATCACATATTTCAGAAGACTTGTGGGCAGACTTCTCAGCGGAATAGGTACGATTGTTGCCGTATTTAACAATATCGGAAGGTATTCCGATCTTACAGAAGACGGCTTTAATGTAGATTTCTTTGAAACTGTATTTTAAGAAAAGGAGTAACCAAAAATGAAAAAGACAATCAGTATTCTTTTGGCCCTTCTTATGCTTCTTACGGCAATGCTCCCTGCAGGGGCTACCGTGGCGGATGAGACGACCCTTCCCGAGATGGAAGAAACAACTGTTCTGTCAGATCCTGTTCCCGACAATGTTGATATCCCCGGTGACGGAAAAATCACAGGAGATGAGAATCCCTTATATCCTCTCGGACTTGAAGGTCAGTGGCTTGATGAAGAGGAAGCAAAAAGAGGCATTACCGTAAATCCCGGCAAAACCAACAGTGAAAGAAATTTTTCCTGGTATATGTCAGCGGACGTAACCTATTGTGCCGTTGAAATCAGCGAAAAAGAGTATATGGCAGATGCCGAGGTTTTTACAGGTGAAATTATCACAACATATCAGGGCGACAAGGCAGCAAAGGTAACAGTAACAGGTCTTGAACCCAATAGGACATACTACTACACTTGCGTTTCAGGTGAGGAAAGAAGCCGTGTTTATTCTCTTACCACAAAGGACAATGTGTTCAGAGCTCTTTATATGTCCGATATCCACGTTTACGACAATCCCGAGGATGAAACGAGCCTTAAAAATACTTCTTTTGCATTTGCAGAGCTTGTTAAGACAGCTAAAAATCAGAAAGACGTAAGTCTCATTCTTGCAGGCGGCGATATGGCAACTGAGGGACAGAGAGTTGAATATGAAGGACTTACCTTCTCAAAGGCATCAAGGGAGCTTACCTTTGCCACAATTATGGGTAACCACGATCGCCACAGCTTTGACTATAAGTATTTCAGCAACCTTCCCAATGAAATGTACGGTCCTATGAGCAGCTATCAGTCAGGTAACTACTATTTCGAAATGGGCGGAGTTCTCTTTATCTGCCTTGACACAAACAATGCCTCTGCTCAGGCTCACAGAGCAACAGTCAAGGAAGCTGTAAAGACACATCCCGATGCAAAGTGGCGTATCGTTATGATGCATCACGATCTTTACGGCGGTTCAATTCCTCACAGAGAGACAGAATGCAATCTTCTCAGAATTCTTTTCTCCCCCTTGTTTGATGAATTCCACATTGACCTTGTACTTATGGGACATTCACACCATTATTCCGTTTCAGATGTTCTTTATGACGGCGAAAGTGTTGATACAATTGAAAACGGAAAAACCGTAAATAATGCAAAGGGCACGGTTTACTTCGTTTCCACATCAATCGGCAGACCCGAAGAGGATGCTGAGGTGACCTTCAGCGATAAGGTGGCAATCGGCTTCGATAAGCTTACGGACAGCTACTATAACATCCTTGATTTCTCTCCCGAGGCAATTAAGGTTACAAGCTATAATCTTGAAACAGACGAGGAATACATAAGCTTCACCCTTACAAAGGATGACGATTACGAGCCTGAAAAGATAGGCTTCTTCAGAAAGCTCGGCGGTATCCTTGCAGGATACATCAGTAACCTCTACGGTATTTACTGCAATTCCGACAGATACTTCGGTCTTAAGAAGGACGGCTACACAGGTGTCGGCTTCTTTGAATATGTATTCTAAATAAAAACTTGACTTTTTCTGCGGAAGATATATAATGTTATTGTTAAGGCTGACGGGAGCCGAACACATTACGATTTCGCTCGTCGCCTTGTTCCGCATAGCTTCATACTCATTTTTGAAAGGCGTCAGCCTTATATTCCAAAACGATGACGGAGAAGCAGAAGACAGGCATTTCCCAGAGAGAACCGCAAAAGCTGAAAGCGGTTTATCTGTCGGTTTTCAATTTGCTACCGCTCCCGAGTGCTGACCGTAAAGATTCAAGGTCAGCCGGTTAAGTGCCGTTAAAACCTTTCAGAGCGGACAGAGATTTTCTGTCAATACGGGTGGAACCGTGGAGCATATCAGCTTCATCCTGTTTTATGGATGAAGCTGTTTTTGTTTTTCAGGGAAAAATAATTAAAAATATCGGCGGATGTTTCAGGTCTGTTTTCTCCGAATCCCGACCTCCGACTTCCGACCTCACACTAAAGGGTGGTTTATATGGTAAATGTAAAATTAAGAGACGATGTAAAGCAGTTTGAAAGCGGCATTACAGCAGGCGAAATTGCAAAGTCAATCGGCGCAGGTCTTTATAAGGCTGTATGTGTATGTAAAATTGACGGCGAGGTTATGGATCTCCGCACAAAAATCGAAAAAGACTGCGAGGTAGAATTCCTTACATTTGATGACGAAGAAGGCAAGAAGGCTTTCCGTCACACTGCTTCTCACATTCTTGCTCAGGCTGTAAAAAGACTTTTCCCCAAGGCAAAGCTTGCAATCGGTCC
>JAZNAI010000179.1:0-4087 GCA_045586465.1 Acutalibacteraceae bacterium
TTGCAGATTTTTTTGTCTGTTTAATATTAATTCTGAAAGGATGATTTTTATGAAACTTAAAAAAGATGTAAGTAAGGGCAGTGTTACGCTTATGGTGCTGTCAGTTCTTGAAAAGCAGGACCTTTACGGTTATCAGATGATAAGATATCTTGAGGGACTTTCTTACGGAGTGTTTCAGTTCAACGAAGGCACGCTTTATCCCGTTTTGCACGCCCTCGAAAAGGATGGAATGGTGACCTCCTACTGGGATGCCGTTGAGGATTCCCGTATGAGAAAATACTACCATATCACGGATAAGGGCATAAAGCTTCTTAATGAGTCAAAAAAGGAATGGGAGGAGTATGTCGGAGCTGTCAATGCGGTGCTCATAGGGGGTGCTTTGAATGCAGCGACATGATGTGATTGACGATTTCATATGGAAGTGCTGTCCCAAGAGCTTGCCCCGATACAGACGTAAAATGCTCGAAAGAGAGCTGGAGGCTCACGTTTACGAGAAGGCAGAATTTCTTGCAGAATCGGGAATGAGCGAGGATGAGAGTGCTGCAGAAGCAGTGAAAAGTATGGGGGAGCCGGAGAAAATCCGTCAGTCCTTCGGCAAGATATACCGTTTTGAACGGCTGCCCGGCATAATTGCATTTTTTGCATTATCGGCAATATGTGTTCTTGCAATTTTTACCGGTTTTCTTCTCTTTTCAGCAGACACCACTTCGGATTATCCCACGGTTTTGCATTATTTTATAAGTGCCTCGTTTACTGGCAGTATAATTTTTATGTATATATACGGCTACAGAAGAAAAAACGCATATCTTCTTTTATCGGTGACGGTGTATATGCTTCTGAATCTTCTGACGTTTATTTTCACCAGCGGTATTTTTCAGAGTGTATCTATAGGCATAATTGTTATAATCTGTGCCTTGCTGAAAATCCCCGAAAACGCACCTGATGTAAATCGCATAATTTCCGATGCGAATGACGCTGTAGATTATTTTTCCGTTATCCTTGTTTGCGTAATAATGCTTTCATTGTTTATCGCAGGACTTATATTAACGGTATTTGTATTCAACGAAGCTAAAAGAAAAAGAATATCAAAAAAGATAAGACGGAAAAAGCCTCTCTTTGTGCATTTTCTGCTGATTTTTACACTTGTTATCACTTCAACCGTTGTTTTTTCTTTTGCTGCACGGCAATATTCATTTATGGACAGCAATATTGTGGGCGGCAGTATTGCCCGTATGCTTGATACCAAAAAGGGAACTGAGGCTTATGAGGAGCTGACCGAAAATATGACAGAAACCGATGTGGGAATCATTCTCAGAAAATACGGCTTCAGAGAGTACGAAAAAGATGAAGGAGGCTATTACCTTCCCGATCTTGAACCCGGATATTCAATGCCGGACTCAAAGGTTTTTGTTATTAAAAATTCAGACTATGCTGTAAGGGATCTTTATAATGACACCGTCATTATCGTTGCGTTTTCGGATAATAAGCTGAGCTTCAAGCAGGTTTACTTATACAATAAACGGACTTTAGCTCTCGGAATATGGAGAAATGAGGATACTGCAAGGTGTTATGAAAATTACCTTACTCTGAAAGAGGGAGACAGCAGGGAAGAGGTCCTGAAAAAATTCCCCTCATCCGTGGCTTTTCTTGAAAATGCCTGCTTTGATTATGAAGCAGATGCGGAAATTCTGAATTTCCGTTCCGAATATGAAGACAGAAGCGATTATTCCATAAATGCAAATCTGTATACAGACCTTGTCTTTGTTGACGGAAAACTGACATATTCGGAAATTACGGGCTTCGGAAAAGACACGGTTTATGATTACAAGGAGCTTGGTCTAAACAAAAAAAGATAAGGAAGTGTTTTTATGGGAAAAACTAAAAAAACTCAGTTTTTCTTCGGACTGCTTATCGGTATTTCAGTCTGGGCAGCAGGTATTATTATAACGGGCTTTTTGCCGACCTTCGGGGATGGCATCGAATTCGGTTACAGATCTGCCCTTCCCATAATTATCCCCGGGGCTATGTGGGCGGTTTGCGTATTCTTCGGAATAAAAACTGCAAAAAACAGAAAAAAGGTATTCTTTAATACATACTCGGCGGTATTGCTGATTCCGATTGTAAGCTTGCTTCTTGCCGTGATTTTGGGAGAGCTGGAGAACAGGACGGGAGCAGAGGTGTTTGACTCACTGTCTTCGGCGGTCTCGGTTATTTCCGCACCGTTTATGGGTTCTGTTGTTTACGGAGCCGATATTGCCATCAGCGTGCTTGATATACATGTCGGTGAAAATATATTCGGCAATGCGTTGTTTATACTTTATATGGTAATTGCAGCTTCTTCACCCATTGCAGGAATAGTCGCAAAAAAGCTTACGGAAAAGAGAAGAGCTGAATTCTGACAGCAAAAAAAGGACTGTAAAAAAACGAGAGTTTTTTACAGCTCACTTTACGGGGATAGGAAAAAATGATGAAGAACGGATAAACCGAGCAAAACCAAGGCATTGCCTTGGTTTTGTTTGTCCGAAGGCGTACAAAGGTACGTCGAGTGGCGAGGTTTATTCGTAGTATTAAACATACAAATTAAACGAATTCTGAAATTTCTGCAGATTTAAGGGGTTCTTCAGGCTTAGTAACCTGCAGAACCCCTTGTCTTATACGGTTTTATACGGTCTTCGCTTTTTTTACATCCCCGATATTATTCTTCGTCGTCGAGCTCTGTGTAAGCCTCAAGGATTGTGCCGCAGTTGGGGCACTCGAAGGTCTTGCCCTCTTCAAAAGCAGATTCGTCAATGAAGATTGTTTCGTGGCAGTTGGAGCATTCGATTTCATATTCGTACTCGTCGCAGTCAAAATCGTCGCAGCCGTCGCAATCGCCGCAGTCGCCGAAGCAGTAGTCATCATCGTCCCAGTCTTCGTCGTCTTCATCATCAAAGAAATCGCCTTCGTATACGAACTCTTCAAGATTGTCAAGGTCTTCGTCAATAGCATCAATCTGATCGCAGTTGTCTGCAACTGTAAGAGCGATATCCTCAAGAATATCAGCCATAGCAACTAAAATCTTGCCTTCCTTTGTGGACTTGTCAATTTCAAGACCGTCCATAAGACCCTTGAGATATGCAACCTTTTCTGTAATATTCATAATTAAAACTCCTTAAATTTATTTTGCAAAAAAGCGGCCGCTCAGATGCAGCCGCAGATTTTGTTAATTATGCACGGCCGAGGTATTCACCTGTACGTGTATCAATCTGAATCATTTCGCCTTCTTCAATGAAGAGGGGAACCTTAACCATAGCGCCTGTTTCAACAGTAGCGGGCTTGAGTGTGTTTGTAGCTGTGTCACCCTTGAAGCCGGGCTCTGTCTCTGTTACCTGAAGGTCAACAAAGTTGGGGGGCTCAACGCCGAAAACCTTGCCCTTGTAGGAAAGAACACGGCAAACCATATTTTCCTTAACGAACTTGAAGTTGTCGTCAAGCTCGGAAGCGCCTACGGGAATCATATCGTAGGTTTCGGGATCCATAAAGTAGTAAAGATCGCCGTCGTTGTAGGAATATTCGCATTCCTTTCTCTCAACGAAAGCTGTGGGGAACTTGTCTGTGGGGGAGAAGGTCTTTTCAACTACGCTGCCCTGAATAACGTTTCTGATCTTTGTACGAACGAAAGCAGCACCCTTACCGGGCTTAACGTGCTGGAATTCAACGATCTGCCAAACTCCGCCTTCCATTTCAAATGTAACGCCGTTTCTGAAATCGCCGGCTGATACCATAAATATCAATCCTTTCTCGGTAATCAATTATTTATTTACCCGACTATAATATAATATTTTTTTGTATTTTGCAAGTACTTATTGAAATTTTCCGACTTATATCCCGAAAATATACGTATTTTTACAGAATTATAAGCTCCTTGGGGCAGTTTGTGAGGTTAATGCAACCGTTTTCGGTAATAACCGCCATATCCTCAATACGAACACCGAATTTGCCGGGCAAATAGATGCCGGGCTCAGCGGAGCAAACAGCACCCACGGGCATGGGGTTTTCGTTGCGGCCTGCGGGACTGGGGCTCTCGTGAATCTCCAGGCCAACGCCG
>JAZNAI010000180.1:0-3032 GCA_045586465.1 Acutalibacteraceae bacterium
AGCGCGGAAAGGGTTCGGGAAAACCACGCCGGGAAGATTCCCCCGCAGTGTGGGGGAAATGTCCTAAAGGGACAAAGGGGGACGGGGTCGTCAACCTTTCCCGAGTGCAAAGCACTGAAAAAAAGATTTATTTTTTTTGCTTCGAAAGAATAAAAAAACTTCCTTATTATGCCTATCTTAAGTTATTTCTAAAATTTATATTGATAATTTATTTTATTTATGATATTATATGATTTAAGTATAGTGAGATATTATATATATTTATAAAGAAAGATGTATCCGGAGGTTAAAATGAATTCATTAGGCGATATCTGGAAGCAGGTTCTGGCGCTTTGCAAGACCGAGGTTTCAGACGTAATGTATACTATGTGGCTGGAGCCCTTACAGTTTTATAAGCTCGACGGAGAAACGGCTGTTTTTACCGTTAATGCGGATTTCAGAAAAAATATCATTCTTTCAAAGTTTTCAGACCTTCTCAAAAGAAGCTTTGAAAGCGTTATAGGCTTTTCGGTTGAAATCGACGTTATAGTAAATCAGGCTGCAGACGAAGAAAAAAAGGAAGCTCCCAAAGCAGTCAAGGAGGAAAAAGAGGAGGTAGCAGAGAAGGAGCCCGAAAAGACGGGTCCCGTAAAAAAGAACGCTTCATCCTTTACCTTTGACAGCTTCGTTGTAGGTCAGTCAAATATGTTTGCTTACGAAATCGCAAAAAAGGTTGCGGCAGACCCCGGACTTCACAACCCCTTCCTTATTTACGGTAACTCGGGCCTCGGAAAAACCCATCTTCTTTACGCTATATATAACGAGCTCAAAAGAAAGGATCCCGGTGCGGTTATAATTTACGAAACGGCTGAAAAATTCCTTTCAGAATTTATGAATTCCCTTAACGAGAAAAACACTCAGCCCTTCAAGAATAAATACAGAAACGTTGACGCACTTTTAATAGACGATATACAGATGATGCGCTCGGGTCAGTCAACCCAGGAGGAATTCTTCCACACCTTCAATGCCCTTCATCAGGCAGGAAAGCAGATTGTGCTTACCTCCGATGTTCCTCCCAAAGAGCTTATGGGCTTTGACGAAAGACTCAAGACCCGATTTGAAATGGGACTTATAGCAGATATAAGAAATCCCGATATCGAAACAAGAAAGAATATCGTTAAGAACAAGTCAAGAGAGCTCGGAATCACTCTCAGCGAAAACGCAGTTGACCACATTGCAACGAAAATCAAAAATAACATACGTCAGATTGAGGGCACACTCAATAAGATTGAAGCATACACAAAGCTTTATAAGAGAGCCCTTACCTTTGATGAGATACAGAATATCGTAAAGGAAGTCATCCACATAAATCTCTCTATTGACGACGTTGCTGAAAAAACCGTAAACGTTGTTTCCGAGGTTTACGGAATAACTCCCGATGATATAAAATCAAAGCTCAGAACACAGACGGTATCTACAGCAAGAAACGTGTGTATGTACGTCATAAGAACCCTTACCGATATTACCCTTAATGAAACGGGTGATTATTTCGGCAAAAACCACTCAACCGTTATTAATTCATTGAATAACGTTGAAAAGGAAATGAAGTCAAATCAGACCTTCAAGAATCTTGTTAATGACATAATCCGTCAGGTAAAGGAAAACACATAACCTGAACATTTAATGCGAAAGTGCCTTTGATGTGTGCTTCGCACTCGAGAAAGGTTAACGACCCCGTCCCTCTTTGTGCTTCGCACCCGGGAAAACGCCCGGCGTGGTTTTCCCGAACCCTTTCCGCGCTTTCATAAGCGTAAGGGATTCCGCACTCTGCGGAGTGCGGCAAAGGCTCCGCCTCTTGACACCGTGAGCTTTTGAAAAAGCTCAACCAAAACTTTTTCTCTGTGCTCCCGCACAATCAAAAAGTTTCAACAGATTACTGACAAGTTACTGAAAGTTATCAACACTTTCAACTTTAATTTTTCCGTAAGGATTTTATCAATATTTTACTGACACACCCTTTCTTGAAAACTTTTTCCTTTTTCCCCATATTTTTCAAGGCTTACGGGAGTTTTAAACAAACTTACATCACCTATTACAACAACTACCTTTAAACATATCCTATCCCCCCTTTTTCGGGGAGAAAAACACCACGGGAGGTTTTATTAATGAAAATCATCTGCGATACCCAGATTTTTACAAACACTTGCCTTAACGTACAGCGCTCAATTCCCTCAAAGGCTGTTCTTCCCCATCTTGAATGTATACTTATTGAAACCGAGGAAGGAAATTCCGTAAAGCTTACGGGCTTTGACCTTGATATTGCCGTTATGACAAATGTCGGTGTAAGAGTTGAGGAAAAGGGCGCATGCGTGCTTAATGCAAAAACCTTCTGTGATATTTTAAGACACTGCCCCGATACCACCGTTACCATAAACTGTAACGAAAAGAATATATGCACCATTACAAGCGGTGAGGTTGAATATACGCTTATAAGCCTCAATCCTTCAGAATATCCCGATCTTCCCGTGCTTACCGATGAAAAAAGCTTCAGGCTTAACTGCGGTGTTCTTAAGGATATGATTAAAAAGACTGTATTTGCAGTTTCCCCCGACGACGGCAAGACCGTTCACAGAGGCGTAAAGTTTGAGCTTGAATCAGGAGAAATAAAGCTTGTTGCCCTGGACGGCTACCGCCTTGCAATAAGAAAGGAATTTACCGACTACAGCGGAGAATTCCTCAAATTCGTTGTTCCGGCAAAAACCCTCTATGAAATTATAAAATTAGCGGAAAATGATGACGGCTTTGCAGAAATTTCAAAGGGCAGAAGACATATTATGTTCAACGTGAACGGCTACTGTCTTATTTCAAAGCTTTTAGAGGGTGAATTCCTCGATTACCGCACAGCCTTCCCCAAGGGTAAGACAGCTACGGTAAGAACAAGCACGAAGAAATTTATAGATACTATAGAAAGAACGTCAATCATTATTACGGAAAAGGTAAGAAGTCCCTTAAGATGTATTTTCTCCGATGATGAAATAAAGGTTTCCGCCGTG
>JAZNAI010000181.1:0-14553 GCA_045586465.1 Acutalibacteraceae bacterium
ACCGTCAGCATGCATACACCTGACAGAACCGCACCCGTGAAGGGGGTTGCTCTTCCCTTTGAAAGGAATTCTTCGGGGTTTACCGTGAATTCTTTTCCGAGATCCCATACGGTAAAGCTTCCGTCGAAGGGGATTCCGAAACGCTTTCTCGGATTTATTGCCATAAGCTCAATAAGTCTTTCAAGACTCATCTCACCTGTTTTTACAAAATGTGTGTACATTACGGAGAATGCCGTTTCAAGACCTACGATTCCGAAGGAGCTGCCCTCGAGTCCCTTACTTTTCTCTTCTGCCGAGTGGGGAGCGTGGTCTGTTGCAATCATATCGATTGTCCCGTCCTTTATGCCCTCAATGAGCGCCAGACGGTCTTCCTTGTCTCTTAAGGGAGGATTCATTTTGAATCTTCCGTCCTCCTGTAAGTCCGAATCATCCATAACAAGGTAGTGGGGACCCGTTTCGCAGGTAACGTCAAGCCCTTCCTTTTTTGCCTTGCGGATAAGCTCAACGCTTTCCTTTGCGGAAATATGGCATACGTGGTAAGCGCATCCCGTTTCACGGACTAACTGCAGGTCTCTTTCAATCTGCTTCCATTCGCTTTCGGAACAGATGCCTTTGTGAGAGTGCTCTTGTGCGTACTTGCCTTTATGTATATAGCCGCCTTCAAGAAGGTCATTGACCTCACAGTGAGCTGCTATTATTTTACCGAGGCTTTTTGCCTTGAGCATTGCTTCACGCATCATATCGTCAGACTGCACACCTCTGCCGTCATCGGAGAATGCTATACAGTACGGTGCAAGCCCCTCCATATCTGAAAGCTGCTCGCCCTTTTCGCCTACGGTGATTGATGCATAGGGATAAACGCTTATTAAGGCATCCTTCTCAATAGCATCAAGCTGGACTTTTATATTCTCAATGCTGTCGGGTACGGGGGAGAGGTTCGGCATTGTGCATACTGCCGTATAACCGCCGTGAGAAGCCGAGAGACTGCCGCTTTTCATATCCTCTTTATAAGAAAAACCCGGTTCGCGAAAATGCACGTGCACATCGCAGAAACCGGGAAAGACAGTATATTTAAAGTCGTTGTACTTCTCGAGGACGGAGGAAACAGAAAATAAATCACCCGTTCCGGTTTCGAAACCGGGGAGAACCGATGAACCTATTATGTTTGCCTTGATTGCCTTCGTCATCTTTTTTCCTTTCATACTCCAGCTTAAGCCGGGACATAAAACAACTGCGAAAATACCACTGCATTTTCGCATAGTCCCGCATGCCGGAAACTGTTCGTTTTGTTGATTGATATTCTATCACGAAGACCCTTATTTGTCAACTTAAAATCAGTATAATTATTAACTTTCTTATAATATACAGTTTGCACGAAATTTGCCTTGTAATTTTTGTTTAAAAAATAAAAAATCTGCCGTCCTCAGAGCTTTCTGTAAGCGGCAGATTTTTGTGCTTATTATCCTACGTAGAATACGCTTTCTTCTGCATTTTCCGTGGTGTTTTCTGCTTCCTGTGTGCCGGCAGAAACACTCTCTGTGATAGCCTCCTCCGTGCCGTCGACGGGAGTTATTGTCGTCTCCTGCAGGGTTGTTTCTTCCCCTGACGGAGAAGCTGTACAGGCAGTGAAAATCAGGGAAAATGCCATAATAAGCGCCAATAAAATTGCGGTTTTTTTCATTTTTTTTGCCTCCTGAAAAAGTTGTGCGGAAGTTTTCCGTCACCCTAAATTTATGCTCACAAGGACAGAAAAAACAATACTTTCCTGTCGACGGAGAAAATTTTTCGCAAATATCTGAAAAAAATAAAAAAATGTGCAAAAACCCCTTGATTTTTAAGGAAGTATTATATATAATGAAGTTACGAAATTGGAGCTGATTGGGCTCAGAATGATGCTCATTGGAGTTGGAAAGGATGTGAAACGAATGAGCTATAATTTTCTCGGTGAATCAAAGCATACTCTTGAGAACGGATGCCGTCTTATAATTCCTCTTCGTTTCAGGTCTGCGCTTCAGCCTGAGTTTGTTTTGTTCAAGGCTCCCGAAGGCTGTCTGTTTATGTATGATACCGAAAGCTTCAAGGAGCTGATGGCGTATCTGAGAGCAGATGCACACACGATGGAGGGAAGAGCAAGGTCCCGTGTATTTATGAAAGCGGCAAAAACCATCATTCCCGACAAGCAGGGCAGATTTACAATTCCTGCCGATTATCTTGAGCATGCTTCTATCGGAGATACTGTATATCTTCTCGGTAACGATAATAAAATCGAAATCTGGAGCGAGGAAGACTATGTCGGCATGGGCGGAGATGAGCCGCTCACTCCTGATATGTATCCGCAGATACCCTATTAAAAGAGGAAGCGTGCTATGGAATTCAATCATATTCCCGTTCTTTTTTATGAAACGGTTGACTCACTCAATATAAAGCCTGACGGAATTTATGCTGACTGTACCGCAGGCGGCGGCGGACACTCTGCTGAAATTCTTTCAAGACTTTCCGACGAAGGAAGACTTATAGCCTTTGACAGAGACCCCGATGCAATAAAGAATCTTACCGAAAAATTTAAGGGTAAGGAAAACATTACAATTGTAAAAAGTAACTACTGTGAAATAGATAAGCGTATGGCAGAGCTCGGCATTGAAGCCTTTGACGGAATAATTGCCGACCTCGGTGTCAGCTCCTTTCAGCTTGATACTCCCGAAAGAGGATTTTCCTTCCACAATGATGCGCCCCTTGATATGCGTATGAGCAAAGAGGGAATAAGTGCAAAAGATATTATAAACACCTACTCCGAAAAGGAGCTTATAAGAATCTTTACCTGCTACGGCGAAGAGAAATTTGCCAAAAGTATTGCAAGGCTTATTGTTGCAAGACGTGAGAAAATGCCTTATGAAACCACGTTCCAGCTTGCTGAGACCATTAAGGACGGTATTCCCGCAAGAGCAAGAAGGGAAGGCGGACACTCTGCCAGAAGAGTTTTTCAGGCAGTAAGAATTGCCGTAAACGGTGAGTATGAGGATCTTACTCCGTCGGTTGAAAAAATGTTTGATGCTCTTAAGGTAGGCGGCGTTCTTTCAATAATTACGTTCCATTCTCTTGAGGACAGAGCCGTAAAGAACGCATTCAAAAAATTTACAGAGGGCTGTACGTGTCCCAAGGATTTTCCCGTATGCGTATGCGGAAAAACTCCGAGAGGTGAATTGCAGTTCAAGTCTCTGGCTCCTTCAGAAGAAGAGCTTGAGAGAAATCCCAGAAGCCACAGTGCAAGGCTGAGAAGTATAATAAAGTTAAAGTAAATATAAATAATAGGATATAAAAGTAAGGAGATATAAAAATGGCGGACAATCAGGCAAGAGCTTATGATTTCGAATATTTTGAAACCGGTTACTCTGCAGCTCCTCAGAGAAAAACCGAGGAAAAAGGCAGTCCTTCTATAAGAAAGGTTGCTCCCATAACAAAGAATGAAATGAGACAGCAGGAAATGGCGGGACTTAAAAAGTCACTCCGTGTTTTTGCTTTTGTTCTTGCAATGTTTACGATTATCAGTATGCAGGTTGTTGCAGGTGCAAAGAATTACAGTCTTGATCGTGAAATACAGAAGGTTGAACAGCTTCTTGCTGTTGAGCAGGCTGAAAATATCCGTCTTTCCTCAACACTTAACGGAATTACGGGTATAGCTGTTATTGACAGCTATGCAACTGAGGTTCTCGGTATGACCAAGGTTGAAAATTATCAGATTGAGTGTATTGATCTTTCGGTCGGGGATACGGTGCTTTATACGTCATCCCTTATCGGAAACCGCTGACAGGCATATAAGGGGTAAATGCCGGCATATATATAACTGTCGTATGCGGAATAAAGGTTTTTTAATATAAAGGAACGTAAAGCAGGGGCGAAGATGGTTTCGCCCTTGTCGGTATTTTAATATATAGGTTAAAAAGGGGAGAAAAAGCCGTTGGCAATGAAAAATGATGGTATGAAGCGTACTTCTTTAAGTGCAAGACGTGCAGTTTTAGGCTTGTATATAGTTCTGGCTGTGTTTGTTGTCGGTCTTATAGGACGGCTCGGCTATCTTACAATTATCAAGGGTGATGAATACAGAAGACTTGCCGAGGATCAGCAGTATAATGACTCCGTGCTTTCATCGTTAAGAGGAACGATTTATGATTCCGAGATGAATGTGCTTGCTCAGACCGCATCTGTATGGAGAATACAGATAAATCCCAGTAAAATTGAGGATGAAGCGGAAATGGGCGTCGTTGTGGACGGACTTTCGTCAATTCTTGAGCTTGATGCGGTAAAGCTCAGAGAGAAAATTGAAAAGAATAAAAAATACGGCTACCTTATTGTAAAAAATGAGGTTGAATATAAGCAGATGTCGGCAATGATTCAGTTTGCTAAGGAAAATAAGGTTGCCGATATTATTTTCAGTGAGCCTGATACGAAGAGATATTATCCCGACGGCACACTTGCTTCTACGGTTATCGGCTTTACGGGCACTGACGGTAACGGACTTTACGGACTTGAGTATTATTACGATACCTCTCTTACGGGTGTTGACGGTAAAATTTTTACTCTTCGTGATGCCAGAGCAAATGAGCTTGACAGCAACAATAAGATTATCTACGAGGCAAAGAACGGTGAGAATTACGTTCTGACTCTGAATAATGAGGTACAGACCGTGCTTCGCAGCGCTTGTCTTACAGCGCTTGAGGATAATCAGGCGGATAATGTTTACGGAATCGTTATGAATACCAAGACGGGGGCTGTTCTCGGAATGTGTAACGTGCCCGACTATAATTCGAACGATCCCTTTACGATTTCCGAAAAGGCACAGGCAGAAATTGATGCTCTTGAAACCGATGACGAAAAGAATACTGCTTACAGCAATGCCCAGCAGATGCAGTGGAAAAATAAGGCAATAGCAGACTTTTATTATCCGGGCTCGGTTTATAAGGTGTTCCTTGTGGCAGGTGCTATGGAGGAAGGTGCAATTGATGCAAATACATCTTATACCTGTCACGGTACAATCTCTGTCGGTGACAGAACCGTAAAGGACTATAATCCTATAGGTCACGGCGTCGAAACGCCTCTTACTCTTCTTGTCAATTCCTGCAATACCTTCTCTGTATACGTAGGTCAGAGAATGGGTGTTGATCTTTTCTATAAGTATTTCGAAGCATTCGGCTTTACCGAAAAAACGGGAATAGACCTTCCCGGAGAGGGCAGTCCCGTTGCAGGTGTTACATACCATTCTCCCGAAATATCCTTTACCAATTCCAACCTTGTCAGCGTATCCTTCGGACAGTCAAATCAGGTTACTCCTATGCAGGTTGCTGCTGCTGTAAGCGCTGTCGGTAACGGCGGTAAGCTGATGACTCCTCATATAGTAAGCAAAACCATTGACGATTCGGGAAATACCATAAAGGAAACGATTCCTGCGGTTAAGCGTCAGGTTATTTCCGCTTCGACTGCCGCTACGGTAACGTCATATATGGAAGAGGTTGTAAAAAGAGGCACCGGTGCCAATGCTTATGTTGCAGGCTACCACGTTGCAGGAAAAACCGGTACCAGTGAAAAGACGGGAATTACCGAAACAAAGGCATATATCGCATCATTTGCAGGCTTTGCTCCTGCAGATGATCCCGAAATTACCGTAGTTATTGTTATTGATAACCCCAAGGGTGCTATGTATTCGGGCGGTGATATTGCAGCTCCCGTTGCAGGAGAGGTGTTCTCAAGAATACTTCCCACTATGGGTATTGAGCCTGTTTATACCGAGTCTGAGCTTGCGAAGCTTTCCGAGCCTGCTCCCGATATGGTAGGAAAGACCGTCGGAGCGGCTAAGGCAGAGCTTTCCGGTACTGAGCACGTTGTAAGAGTAATCGGCAGCGGAGATACTGTTGTTTCCCAGTCTCCGGAGGCAGGCAGAACAACTCCTGCAAACGGCGTTATTGTTCTTTATACTGAAGATAACGTTGAAAAAGAAACGGCTCTGGTGCCTGATTTCAGCGGGCTTACGGTTTCTCAGGCAAATCAGATGGCTGTGAACAGAGGCTTCAATATCAGAATTTCGGGCAGCTCCTTCTCAACGGATTCCGTTGTTGCCTATAAACAGGAATATGCTGAAGGAACAGAGCTTGAGCTCGGAAGTATTATTACTGTTTATTTCAGAACAAGCGGTATTTCCGACTGATAAGGATGTGAAAAAAAGAGGAAGAATAATGGCTCATACGTTTTTGCGGAGGTATTATTTTGAATCTTTATGCTTTGATGAATGAACTGCGGTTGCCCCCGGGGATTCCGGATTGCGAAATTTCGGGGATAACCGAAAATATAGAAAACGTCACACAGGGCAGTATCTTTGTTGCCGTGAGGGGAAAAAGCTTTGACGGCAACAGCTTTGCGAAAAGGGCGCTTGAGCAGGGCGCTGTATGTGTGGTGTCTGAAGCGGAATGTGAAAATCCTCTTGTGATAAAAACCGAGGATGCAAGGCTTACACTTGCAAGGCTTTGCAGTGAGTTCTATGACCATCCCGAAAGAAAGCTAAAAATGGTGGGAATTACGGGTACAAACGGAAAAACCACAGTTTGTGAATATCTTGCTCATATTCTTTCGTGTGCAGGTAAGCGTTGCGGAGTTATAGGAACCCTCGGAGTGAAAAACGGAGAATACTTTTCGGAAACAGGATATACGACACCTGCTCCGGAAATACTCTATAAGGAGCTTGCTTCATTTGTAAAATCCGACTGTGAGTATTGTATTATGGAGGTTTCTTCCCAGGCGCTTGAGCAGAAGCGAACGGAGCCTATTGATTTTACGCTGTCTGTTTTTACCAATATCGGAACTGACCATCTTGACTGTCACGGCACCTTTGAAAACTATCTTTCGGCAAAATCAGCTCTTTTTGCACAATCCGATATGTCTCTTCTCAATGCAGATGATATAAATTCGGACAAAATTGCAGAAAAAAGCAAGGGACGGATTTTTACGTTTTCCGCAAAAGACAGATTTGCTGATTTTTCTGCTAAGGATATCAGATATTCCGACAGCGGTATATCATATATTTTCTTTGACAAAACAAACATAATCCCCGTCGCTTCGGGATTTTTTACCGAATTCTCCGTTTATAATACGCTTGCCGCTTTTTCGGCAGCGGAAATTCTCGGTGTTTCTCCCGTGATTTTTTCCGAAACAGCGAAAAATCTCCCCGAAATAAAGGGCAGAATGCAGAAAATAAGTAAAGACGGCATAAATGTGTTTATTGATTTTGCTCATACCCCCGAGGCTTTGAGGAGCGTGCTTTCGGCACTCAGAGGAAATACCTCAAAAAAACTTTTTTGTGTTTTTGGCTGCGGAGGAAACAGAGATAAATCCAAGCGGTCTCTGATGGGAGAGATTGCTTCACGCTATTCGGATTTTGTTGTAATTACCGATGACAATCCCCGAAATGAAGATCCCCGTGAAATATCGGCGGATATTCTGAAGGGAATCAAAAACAAAAGAAACGTAATTGTTGAAAACGACAGAAAAAAGGCAATAGAAATCGCTCTTTCTAAGGCTAAAAACGGTGACACCGTTCTTGTGGCAGGCAAGGGGCACGAAGAATATCAGATAATCGGTGATAAAAAATATATATTCAGCGATGAAATGACCGTAAAAAACATACTCGGTCTTATTTGAAAGGAAAGATAACTATGGAATTGTGGCTTGCACTTCTTTTATGCGTAATAATAGGCTTTTTCACAGCCTTTTTATCGGGCTTTGCCGTTGTACCGTGGCTCAGAAAACTGAAATTCGGTCAGGCAATTCTTGATATCGGTCCTTCCTGGCACAAGAAGAAGCAGGGAACTCCTACAATGGGCGGTATTCTTATTATTCTCGGCTTTTTTGCCGCTGTTGCGGTTACGCTTATAACTGATAAGCTTCTTGGCGGAAATCTTCTTATTGAAGGTAACTCCCGTCCCGAAAGTGTTGCTTATATAAAGATTTTCAGCGGTATGCTTATGTCGCTTGCTTTTGCATTTATCGGTTTTATTGACGACTATATAAAGGTTGTAAAGAAGAGAAATCTCGGTCTTACGGAAATGCAAAAAACCGTGCTTCAGATTCTTGTTATTGTTGTATATTTATTTACATTATATAAGAGCGGCGTAAATTTCATTTTTATTCCTTATCTCGGAATCTATGAAAATACCGTCATTTTCTTCGTTCTCGGTTTTATTGCAATATATGCTACTGTAAATGCAGTTAACTTTACAGACGGTGTCGACGGACTCTGCTCCTCTGTAACTGCCGTTGTTGCCGTAGGCTTCGCAGTATGCTCCGTGATTATGAGCTTTTCGGGACTTTCAATACTCTCCGCCGCCCTTTTCGGTGCGCTTCTCGGTTTTCTTATGTGGAACTGGAATCCCTCAAAGGTTATTATGGGTGACCTTGGCTCCTTTTTCCTCGGAGGTATGGTCTGTACCTTCGCATTCTCACTTGATTCTCCGTGGCTCATCGTACTTATAGGCTTTATCTACGTTATCGAATTCCTTTCTGATATTCTTCAGATTGCATATATCAAAACCCACAAGGGGAAAAAGCTTTTCAGAATGGCTCCCATTCATCATCACTATGAGCTTGGCGGCTGGACGGAAAAGAAAATCTGTAAAGTATTTACACTTGTCACAGCAATAGGCTCGGCTGCTGCCGTTGCACTCAGCTGGTTCGGCAGATTACAGTAAAGCAGAATCACTTTACAGGATAAATAAAAACAAGTTTTATTCTTATGCCGTCTGACGGCTGAAAGGTGGAAAAATATGCAGGCTTCTGCGTCACTCGGAAAAAGCTCGGATAAAAAATACGGAAACAGCCTGATAGGACAGTATATAAGATCCCGAGGCGGTCTGTTTGCCGAAGGGTCATTTGACGTGCTTCTTTTCATTTTTCTGTCAATTCTTATATTTATCGGTCTGACAATGCTGTACTCTGCGAGCTATCCCAATGCCTATACGGACGGATATGATCCCGCGTATTATTTCAAGAATCAGGCTATTGGTGTTGCTGTCGGTGTTGTTTTTATGGCTGTTATCGGAAAAATGAACCATATGCTCTTTATGGAGGCAGGCGCCGTGCTCGGTTCTCTTGCATCAATCGGTCTGCTTGTGCTTGCATTGTTTATGGGCGGATCTGATGACGGCAGCAGCATCAAAAGATGGATTACCATTGCCGGTATACGCTTTCAGCCTTCGGATATTGCTAAATTTACGCTTATACTTACACTTGCCTTCATTCTTCACCGCTGGCATCATCTTATGGTCAGCAAAAAGCCTCTTAAAACGAATATAGGATGGGTTGACAGCTTTACTGCAGGTGTAAACAGAAAAATCGGCAGACCCGTTTTCAATGAATCGTGGAAAATAGTAATGGGAAGCCTTGCTGTTATCGGAATTTACGTAGGACTCGTATTTCTGGGCTCACATCTTTCGGGTGCAATTATTATGCTTCTTGTTGCTGCCGTAATGCTTTTTGTGGGAGAAATCCGTCCCACCTGGATTGCATTTTTTATATGTGCCGCACTTATGATGATTCCCGTGCTTATGCTGACGGGTGTGCTCAGTGAATATATGGTTGAGAGAATTACCAACTTCCTGAGTGCCGACAAGGATCTGCAGGGCGGTGACTGGCAGACAATTCAGGCTCTTTATGCCATAGGCTCAGGCGGCTTCTTCGGTAGGGGACTCGGTCAGTCCGTGCAGAAATACAACTATGTTCCCGAGCCTCAGAATGATATGATTTTTGCAATTATTATTGAAGAGCTCGGCTTTATCGGCGGTGTTGCAATTATTATTCTTTTTGCTCTCGTTATCTGGAGAGGAATTGTTATCGGGGTTAATTGTCCTACAAGATACGGCGCATTGGTTGCCTTCGGTATCACATTTAAGCTTGCTTTGCAGGTATTTTTCAATATCGGTGTTGCCACCAATATCATTCCCAATACGGGTATCACTCTTCCGTTCTTCAGCTACGGCAGAACGGCACTTATCGTAAATCTTATTGAAATGGGAATTCTTTTCAGCATTTCCCGAGCCTCACGAATGAAAAAAGTTTAAACAGTAAGGAGAATTGTTATGAAGGTTCTCATTGCCGCAGGCGGTACGGGCGGTCACATAAATCCCGCCTTATCTCTTGCTCAGGAAATAAGAAGCCGCCACCCTGAAGCGGAAATCCTTTTTGTCGGTACTGCCGACAGAATGGAGGCGACCCTTGTTCCCAAGGCAGGCTTCAGCTTTGCAACAATTGACATCAGCGGTTTTCAGCGTTCACTGTCACCGAGAGGTATAATTGAAAATCTCGGTACCCTGAAAAAGCTTGTTTTTGTAACCGGTCAGTGTAAAAAAATAATCAGGGAATTCAATCCCGACGTGGCTGTCGGCTTCGGCGGATACGTCAGCGGTCCCGTAGTAAGAACGGCTCACAAAATGGGTATAAAAACCGCAATCCACGAGCAGAATGCTTTCCCCGGAAAGACAAATATCGCACTTTCGAAATATGCCGATGCTGTGATGCTTACATCAGGTGAAGCGGAAAAGTTCCTTAAGTGCAAAAATAAGCCCTTCGTTACGGGACTTCCCGTAAGAGAAGAGATACTTACTGCTGATAAAAAATCAGCAAGAGAAGCTCTCGGCTTTTCTCAGGAGGCTGCGGTTGTTTTGTCAACGGGCGGAAGCCTCGGTGCTGCGGCAATCAATGAAAATATGCTTGAGGTTATAAAGGAATATGCCGATTCCGGCATCATTTTCGTTCACGGCTACGGTCAGAACGGAACAGATATGCCCGAAAAACTGAAAGCTGCAGGCATTGATACGGAGCATAACGGTAATTTATATATTTCCGAATACATCTACGATATGGCAAAGTATATGGCGGCGGCTGACCTTGTTGTAAGCCGTGCAGGTGCCAGCTCTCTTGCCGAAATTCAGGTGCTCGGAAAGGCATCATACCTGATTCCTTATCCCTACGCTACGGAAAACCATCAGTATCACAACGCTATGGCGCTTGTTAAAAACGATGCCGCTATGGTTTGCGAGCAGAAGGAGCTTACAGCTGATAAGCTTAAGGGTATAATTGCGGAATTAATTAGCAATAAGGAAAAGTTCCTCAAAATGGGAGAAAATGCACGTGCTATGGCAGTCTGCAATGCCAAAAAGCAGATATGTGACATAGTGCTTTCCCTGATAAAATAATAAAAATCCCCCTTGTAACACGGACAAATTTATTCCCATAGAATAAAGCGTAAGTTCCTGTTGAAAGGGTGTAGATTATGAGTTTCTACGTTATTGAGGGCGGTACAAGGCTTATGGGTGAATGCTCCGTTCAGGGAGCAAAAAACAGTGCGCTTCCCATACTTGCCGCTTCGCTTATCTGTGACGGAACAAGTGTAATTAAAAACTGTCCGCAGCTTCTTGATGTTGAAGCTACCGTGAAAATTCTCGGACATCTGGGATGCTCGGTGAAAAGAGAAGAAAATACTGTTTTTGTGACGTCCGATAATGCTTCGGAATACGTTATTCCGGAAAAACTGATGCGTGAAATGCGCTCGTCGGTTATATTTCTCGGTGCAATTCTTGCCCGTAACAAAAGGGTTGTCCTTTCAACCCCCGGCGGCTGTGACATAGGACTTCGTCCCATTGACCTTCATCTTGATGCGATGAAGAAGCTTGGCGCTGTTGTACGTGAGGAATACGGAAATATTGAATGCTCTGCCCCCGACGGGCTTAAGGGTGCGTCAATAACGTTGTCCTTCCCGAGTGTCGGTGCTACGGAAAATATTATGGTTGCGGCAAGCACCGCTAAAGGCACTACTACAGTTATAAATGCCGCAAGAGAGCCTGAAATCAGCGACCTTGCCGATTTTCTTAATTCCTGCGGTGCAAAAATATCGGGAGCAGGTCAGGGAACGATTGTTATAGAGGGCGTAAAAAGACTTACGGGCACTGTCCATACCGTGCTTCCCGACAGAATTGCTGCGGCAACCTATATGTGCGCAGCGGCAATAACCGGGGGAGAGGTAAAATTCAATAATATTATCCCGGCACACATAGGACCCGAAACAGAGCTGTTTGAAGAAGCGGGCTGCCGTGTTTTTACCGACAGCAGAAGTCTTTATCTGAAGGCTCCCGAAAGGCTCAGAGCCGTAAAGCTCATAAGAACTATGCCGTATCCCGGCTTTCCTACGGATATCGGCGCTCCTGTTGTTGCTTTGCTTACAAAAGCAAGAGGAACGTCTGTCATCATAGAAACTATATTCGAAAACAGGTTCAGATATGCGGGAGAGCTTATAAGACTCGGCGCAAAAATCAGGGTCGACGGCAGAATGGCAGTAATAGAAGGTGTCAGCCGTCTTCACGGAGTCGGTGTGCAGGCAACGGATCTCAGAGGCGGAGCCGCACTGATGATTGCCGCATTGGCGGCAGAGGGCGAATCACGTATAACGGAAATCAGACATATTGAAAGAGGTTACGAAGGTCCCGAAAGAATACTCTCGGCACTTTCTGCAAAAATAAAAAGGATTGATGGAGAAGATGGAGAGGAATAATCAGAGTCAGGATATTCACGGTGTAAGAAACAGCCGCTTTTCACCCGAAGAGAGAGCAAGAATGAGCCGTGATAATGAAAAATACCGTGCCGAAAGAGAGCTCCGGAAGCAGGAAGAGGTACTCAGAACAGACCGACCTGCAACATCCGCAAAAAGAGGTATAAACGCCGAGCGGATGAACACGGGTAAGGGCGAAAGAGCAAAGAATACAAAAGCTTCCTCTTCTGTCAGAGCCGAAAAGCTTAAGAAGACGAATGCTGCAGCCGTAACAAGAAACGAAAGAGTAAAAAACAGCTCTGAAAACAGACGGAAGCAGAAAAAAATGCAGAATAATCTGATTATTGTTATGCTTCTTGCTGTTGCTGTTGCGGTTATCGGTGCATTTGCCTGCTTTGCTATGACAGTAAACACAATAAGTGTTACGGGCAGTGAGAGATATTCGGAAAAAACAGTACTTGCTGCTGCAGACCTTGCAAAGGGTGACAGTATTCTTCTTATGAATCCGGCTGCCATCGGACACAGAATTGAAAGTAAGCTTCCCTATATTGAAACGGCAGAAATAAAAAGAGACTGGCCCGACGGTGTGAGTGTTATACTTACCGATGCAGTTCCTTCCCTTGCAGTTGATACGGGAAAAGGCTACGTGCTTATGAATAATTCCTGCAAGGTGCTTGACGATGATGCCGTAGCGATTACGGAATCCGCTCTCATTAAGGGGGTCGGTCTGGTTGATGCCGTGCCCGGGAAAACTGCTCAGTTTTCGGAAAATGTCAGCACGGAAAGCTTCGAAAAGCTCTGTAAGGCTTTTGAGGAGTACGGAATTACGGGAATTACCGAATACGATCTTACGTCGGTTTCAAGTATAAAGGTGGTAATTGATTACAGAGTAGAGGTGCAGCTGGGTACTCTTGCGGGAGCCCCCGAAAAGCTTGCGTTCTGTAAAGCGGTAATAGATGAAACAATTGCATCGGATTCAAAGCATCCCATGGTGATTGACGTTACGGCAGACGGTAAGGCATATGCCAGACGCAAGGACGACAATAACGTTGTCTTCAATGAGCCTGTTTCCGAGGAAACAACAGCAGAAGAGACTACTGCAGAGGCAGTCGGGTAAAAATAAATCAAAATCTGTAACTCATTGTAATATTTTTTTATTTTCACCTTGAATTTTATAAATATGTATGATATTATAAACAATGATTAGTTGTAAAATAACATTGGAGGATATAAATATGGGTTTCGAAATGTCAAACGAGTATGATCTTGTCACTCAGATTAAGGTCGTAGGTGTCGGCGGAGGCGGCGGAAACGCTGTTAACCGCATGGTTGAATCAAACGTTCAGGGCGTTGAATTCATCGCCGTTAACACAGATAAGCAGGTTCTTATTAATTCCAAGGCAACAACAAAGATTCAGATAGGCGAAAAGGTTACCTCCGGTCAGGGCGCAGGCGCAAAGCCTGAGGTCGGCAAGAAGGCAGCTGAAGAAAGCCTTGAAGCAATAAACGAGGTTCTTGCAGGTACCGATATGGTATTTATTACTGCAGGTATGGGCGGCGGAACAGGTACAGGTGCCGCTCCCGTTATCGCACAGCTCGCAAAGGATAAGGGTATCCTTACTGTAGGTATTGTTACAAAGCCCTTTGAGTTTGAAGGCAGACGCCGTATGAATCAGGCAGAATCAGGTATCGCAGAGCTTGCACAGCACGTTGACAGTCTTATTGTTATTCCCAATGAAAGACTTAAGCTTGTTTCCGATCAGAAGATTACCTTCCTCAACGCTTTCTCAATTGCCGATGACGTTCTCCGTCAGGGCGTTAAGAGCATTGCTGAGCTTATCAAGGTTCCCGGCATCATCAACCTTGACTTTGCCGACGTAACATCCGTTATGAAGGATGCAGGCCACGCACATATGGGTGTGGGCAGAGCAAGCGGTAAGGATAAGGCTGAAAAGGCAGCAACAGATGCTATC
>JAZNAI010000182.1:0-2078 GCA_045586465.1 Acutalibacteraceae bacterium
GGCAGCGGAGTTCATCTCGGCGGAAGAAGGCTTCTTGCGGCAACCTTCATTTATGAGGAATATGAAAACGCTGATATTATGGAAAATCTTCACGATTTCTGCAAGAAAATGTGCCCCTCACCGAGAATCCCTAAGGAAAAAATCTACGGCGGAAATAACTGGTATTATGCATATGGGGACAGCTGCTACGAGCAGATAGTTTCCGATGCACGTCTTCAGGCGAAGCTCTCAGAGGGGATAGAAAATCCGCCCTTTGAGGTTGTTGACGACTGCTGGTCAGTTAATGACACGGAGGGTCCCTGGTATCCCAATGAAAAATTCGGAGATATGAAAAAGTTAGCGACCGAAATAAAGGAAATGGGAGTGCGCCCCGGTATATGGCTTCGTCCTCTTCACAATAAGGATACAGCAATAACACCTGAAATGAGAATTCTCCGTGAGGGTGAAAGACTGTACCTTGACCCCACCCACCCCGACACAAAGAACTACATAAGAGCCGATATTGAAAGAATAAAAGAATGGGGCTACGAGCTTATAAAGCACGATTTTTCAACCGTTGACCTCTTCGGTGATTACGGAAGCCGTCTTACCGCTACAATTACGAACATAAAGGACTGGCATTTTTACGACAAAACAAAAACAAATGCCGAAATTGTCCTTGATTTTTATAAGCTTCTTCGTGAGGCGGCAGGCGAAATGCTCATAATCGGCTGTAATACCGTGTCGCACTTAGGTGCAGGTATTTTCGAGCTTGCAAGAACCGGTGACGACACAAGTGCCCGTGAATGGGAAAGAACACCTAAAATGGGCGTAAACACACTTGCGTTCCGTATACCGCAGAACAAAGCATTTTATATGGTGGATGCAGACTGTGTGGGTATTCTCAATCACCTGACACCCTGGAAGAAAAACAGACAGTGGCTGCAGCTTCTCTCCTATTCAAACTCTCCCCTTTTCGTCTCCTGCACCGACGAAATCCCCGAGGAATGTAAAGAAGATTTAAGAGAAGCATACAGGGTCTTCAACCGTGAAGAGCCCCACGAATTCGAGCCCCTGGGCATCTATGAAGAAAAAATCCCCACAAAATGGAAAATCGACGGCAAAATTGTAGAATACGATTGGAAATAACATACAACATTTCCCACGAAGCACGAAAATGAAATATTCCTTGTAGGGACGGCAACAAAGTACGGTAGGGGCGGGGTTTTTCCCGCCCGTTCAATAGAGTTGCAATTTTTCACAAATAAAAGTTACAGAAGTTATGTGACGGGCGGGGCAACCCCGCCCCTACGATATAAACCTCAACGGCACAGCCTTATTGAAAGATTTTATCTGTATTTTATTATCAGCAAAGTTTAAGAGAGAAGCCCGCACGGACTTCTCCCTTTTTCGTTTATTTATTTCGTTTTTTCAGTTCTTCAAGACCAACGGCGGCACGAAGAATAAGACGAGCATCAGAGGAAGTAACCTGACCGTCAAAATCTACATCAGAGGTCTTTTTCTGTTCATTACTGAGCGTATCAAGTCCTACCGCCGCACGAAGTGCAAGCCTTGCATCGGCAGCATCAATCTTTCCGTTTCCGTCTATATCACCGATATTCATAAGAACAGGAATTTCCTTATGCCCTGAGATATATTTCTGACAGTCATTACAGAAAACACCTTCCGTATAACCGACCTTGTCGAAAGTTGCAGGAGTTGCCGGTACCGTTTTTGTATTTACGTGGTTTGAGGGATTTATTGCGATTTCCTTGTGACCGCTGATGTATTTCTGACAATCATTGCAATAAACACCTGCGGTTGAGCCCTTTGTTGTGCAAGTAGCCTTTACTTCTGCAACATTCTTCCTATTGTTATGGCTTATATCTGTTCTTACAAAATCGCATCTGTTGCATATTGAATCACAACCATTTGAATAGCTATGTCCGTAAGCCTCTTCGTTCTCCTCTTTTTCAAAGGCACAGAACTTGCACACATAAACAGCTTTTCCGGGAGTAACACAATCACGTACGCTTATTGTTTTTGAAAGTTCAAACTGATGTTCCCCTTCAACAACAAGCAATAACGATTTTGCCAAA
>JAZNAI010000183.1:0-1937 GCA_045586465.1 Acutalibacteraceae bacterium
CCCTTGGGGAAGCCCGTTGTACCCGAGGTATACTGCATATTGCATACGTCGTCCTTATCAACCTGAGAGGCATAGCGGTAAACCTCTTCCACGGGCACGGACTTACCTCTTTCTATAGCCTCGTCCCAGGTCATAGCACCCTCCATAGAGAAGCCGCAGGTAATAACGTTTCTCAAAAACGGCAGTCTCTTTGAATGCAGGGATTTGCCGGGAACGGTATTTTTAAGCTCGGGGCATAATTCCTTTACTATTTCCTTATAATTCGAGTCTCTGTAGGAGTCAATCATAATAAGGGTATGGGTGTCGGACTGTCTGAAAAGGTACTCTGCCTCGTGGATTTTATAAGCGGTATTTACGGTTACAAGCACCGCACCGATTTTGGTCGTTGCCCAGAATGCAATATACCATTGAGGAATGTTTGTCGCCCACACCGCAACGTGGGTTCCGGGGCGGACCCCGAGGGCTATAAGGCTTCTCGCAAAGGTGTCAACATCATCACGGAACTGTCTGTAGGTTCTCGTATAGTCAAGGGTTGTGTACTTGAAGGCAATCTGATCGGGGAATGCCTCGCACTGAGCATCAAGCACCTGGGGGAAGGTCATATCTATAAGCTGCTCCTTCTTCCAGATGAATCTGCCGTCACCCGTTTTGTTTCTGTAAAGATGCTTTTTATTCTTACGGGGATTTCCGTAAGAGGAAATGTGCGACTCGAAGAAGGTGAGAATCACCTCGTAATCGTCAATCTCGGGAAGCCATTCGGTATTCCACTCAAGGCTTACAAAGCCTCCGAAATTAACACTTCTCAGAGCATTTATCATATCTGCCACGGGAAGCCTTCCCTCGCCTAAAAGCACGGGATTTCCCTTTTCGTCACCGTCGCAGATTTTAACGCTTTTAACGTATGCACCGAGGTTTTTAATTGTGGTTTCGCCGTCCTCTTTACCCTTGAAATAGGTTGCGAACATATTCCAGCAGGCGGCAATGCTGCCCGTTGCAAAGCGGTCAAGAAATTCACACAGCACAGCGGAATCCGAGTAAATACCGTCGGTTTCAACGAGAATCACAACACCCTTTTCCTTGGCAAGAGGCTTTATTCTGCTGAGAAATTCCTCTGCCGTGTCGCTGTCAAGGAAGGCTGCTGCCTTAACGTAATCAACACCTGTCTCTGCAGCTGTTTTTATAATAATTTCTGCCTTTCTGATATTTTCCTCAAAGTTTTCTCTGTCGGAAATATCAAAGGGCATACAAAGCTGGGAAATATTCATTCCCGTATGAAGGAGCTTTCTCTTGGTGGAAAGCGTACCTGCTCCCGTAAAGGAGGGCTTTTCCCCGCCGAAGCAGGGGTCAAAAATATCATATATTTCAACTGCCCCGAATTTCTGCTCCCTTGCAAGAGCAAGATAAGCGGAAAGGCTCATAGGGGGCATATATCTTGTGGAAAAAGAGAGCTTCATTATCTGTTCTCCTCGAAGGCAATTTTATTAAGAGCATTTAAGTATGCCTTGATGCTGGCTCCTATTACGTCGGTGGAAATACCGCTGCCCGAATAAAGCTTTCCGGAATCTGAGCGAAGCTTTACAAGAGCCTGACCCATAGCCTCTCTGCCCTCGGTTACGGACTGAAGACGGAAGTCATCAAGGTCAAAATGATGTCCCACAACCTGCTCGATTGCAAGGAATGCCGCATCAATGGGACCGTCACCCACATAGACACCTCTTAATTCCTTTCCGTCCTTTTCAATACAAAGGTTTGCCGTTGCGGTAATAACGTTACCCGAATTTATAACGTAGCTTACAAGGCGGTAGGTTGAGGGCACCTGAATTGCAACGGAAGCAATAATAGCCTCAAGCTCCCTTACTCCGATAATTTCCTTTGCTTCGGCTAATTTTCCGAATTCCTCAAAGACACGGGACATATCCTCGGGACTTAAATCATAT
>JAZNAI010000184.1:0-4790 GCA_045586465.1 Acutalibacteraceae bacterium
CTGTCAAGAAGCTCTCCTATAGTAACGGCAGGGTTTTCTATTCCCTGTTCAATTATCCTGACAGTATTATTATGTAATGCTTCGAGATCGGCAGGGGTTATGAGCTTTTCGCGGTACATATAATGAAGAGCAAGAGCACCCGTCCGGGGGTCCGGATAGCAGATTGCATAAAGGGGGCTGAAATATCTGCCGAGATTATATGTCTTGAAATCAAACCTGAATTCCTTGAATTCGGTTACGGGCACGGGAAGCCAGGAGAACATAAGGGAAGCAGGTCCCTGAATGAGAGAATAATCATACATCTCTCTGAACTGGTCGCGTGCGGTTGTGTAGGGATAAGTAAGATGTCTGTAAAGCGCAGTTCTTGTACGGAGGAACTCATCAAGAGCCTCTGAGAACGTCATATCCTCTTCAATACGGGTCAGCACCTGAAGAGGCTGTGCCATACATCCGCCGGTCTTCATATCCTTATAGGTAATTCTCTTACTGCACATAAGAAGCTGCATTCCGAAGGGATCTCTGTCATGCAGAGCGGAAAGATGCGTTCTCATTGCAAGCAGCATAAGACTTTCGGGAGCAACCGAGCGCTCCTTACAGAATGCAAAAATCTTTTCGGAAAGCACGGGATCAAGCTTCTTGCCTATAACAGCCGCCTTGTCAAGCAGGGGACTGTAGGCAGAAGGAACCTTAAGGTCAGGATTCTTTTTCTTCTGACGCTCCTTTTCAAGAAATGCAGGACCGTGAACACCGCTGTAGGTAGGCTCACCGCAGCTTCTGAAATATTCGTCATAGAACTTCTTGTCCTTTTCGAAGCGCTTTTCATTACTGCATCTTTCGTGCTCTTTTATGATGTAATCCTCATATTTGAGAAGCGGCTCAGGAAGAGCTTCTCCGTTTTTGAGAGCCCTATAAATTCCCAGAAGATCAAGGAAAAATACAAGAATACCCACAGCATCCATTACCATGTGGCTTGTGTTGATATAAATTCCCTTATAGCCGTTGAAGGCATTGAAGAAATAGATTCTGTAGCACTCGTCCTTGAGGAATCTTACGGGAGTCTGTGCATCCTTGGTAAAGAACTTTTCCTGCTCTTCTTCAGTTTTGAAGGAAAGCACCTTAACGGAGTCAATTCTGTAGCTGTCAAGAAAATACTGAGAAACCTTCTTGCCTTCCTTTCTGAAACGGAGACGCATTGAGTCATTACGCTCAATTTCAATATTAAGAGCCTTTGTAAGTGTATTGAAATCCACATCCATATCAACCGTAAAGGATGTGGGAATCTGCACTATCTGCTTGTGGAAGGTGTATTTCTGCATCAGGTACATTGTGTCCTGTGAGGGGATAAGATCATAGAATTTACCCATAACAATTACCTCTTTTGAAAATATTTTAACATTTTAATTTTATCACAAGTGTATTTTTGTTTCAAGAGACAAAAGTCTGTATTTTGTACAAAAAACTACACTTTCAGGACAAACCGATGCAAACTCTGTTATTTTCTCAACACATTGTTTACTTTATATCATACAAATGTTAAAGTCTTATTAAAGATTGCGGAATAATTAAAAAAATCGGAGATACCGTCAACAAACGGTATCTCCTTAAAGCATTATTATTCAATTCCGAGCACCGTATAATCCTGTGCAGTAACAGCGCTTGTCAGAATTTCATCCGACACGTTTTCGGAAAGGGTAAGAACTGCAGTTCCTTTTTCGTGACTGACCAAGGCCTCTTCGACACCCTCAATTGCTTCAAGAGTTTTCTTAACCCTTGCCTCACAATGCATACACATCATACCTTCAATTTTCATAGTCTTTGTCATTGTTTTTTCCTCCGTTATTTCTACTCTTTTAAGCTTTTTGTATCTGTGAATTCTATCGAGATTCCTGTAATTGAGCCTTATGGCATTTGTTACCACAAGAAAGCTTGAAATACTCATAGCCGCTGCACCGAACATCGGATTCATACTCCATCCGAGAAGAGTGGTAAAAGCACCTGCGGCAAGAGGAATTCCGATAATATTATACCCGAAAGCCCAGAAAAGATTTTCATATATGGTTTTAAGAACTTCCCGTCCGAGATTTATTGTTCTTACAGCATCCGTCAGATTGCTGTTAATCAGCACTATATCGGCAGAATCAATAGCAATATCCGTGCCGTTTCCTATAGCAATACCGACATCCGCCTTCATAAGCGCCGGTGCATCGTTTATGCCGTCGCCTATCATAGCGGTAATCCCGTTTTTTTGCAAAGCCGAGACCACAGCCTGTTTTTTATGGGGAAGCACACCTGCTATTACCTTATCGACACCTGCCTGTTTACCTATAGCTTCAGCTGTCAGCTTATTGTCACCTGTCAGCATAACCGTGTAAAGTCCCATATTTTTCATTTTTTCTATTGCTTTACGGGAATCATCTCTTATTACATCTGCCACGGCAATAATTCCGAGATATTCATTATCCCTTGTGAACACCAGGGGAGTTTTTCCGTTTATTGCAAGGCTCTCAGACACAGTTCTGACATTCTCGGACAGAGAAACACGCTTTTCAATAAACTTAAAGCTGCCGCCCGTGATTTTTTTGCCGTCAATTACACCTTCAATGCCGTTTCCGGGGAAGACATTTACTCTTTCGGCTGTTTTTCTCTCACTTCCCTTTTCCTGTGATTTTTCAAACACAGCCTTACCCAAAGGATGCTCACTTGCATATTCGAGAGACCCTGCAAGCTCAAGAAGGTCTTTTTCGTTAATACCGTCAGCCGGAATAATGTCCGTAACGGTAGGCTTTCCTTCCGTTATGGTACCCGTTTTATCGAGAGCGACAATCTTTATTTTACCTGCATTTTCGAGACTTGCGGCATTCTTGAAGAGTATACCGGAGGACGCTCCCTTACCGCTTCCTGCCATTATCGCAACGGGGGTTGCAAGTCCCAATGCACAGGGACAGCTGATTACAAGCACGGCAATTCCTCTCTGAAGAGCGTAGCCTGCCCCTTCGCCGAGAAGAAGCCATATCACCGAAGTAACCAAAGCAATAAGAATTACAGCCGGCACAAAAATACCTGCAACCTTATCTGCGGTTTTTGCAACGGGAGCCTTTGTTGCAGCGGCATCCGACACCATTTTTATAATTCCCGAAAGCATTGTATCGTTACCTGTTTTTGTAACACGGCACTTCAATAAGCCTGAGAAATTCACGGTGCCTGCACGAAGCGTATCACCGGGAGCTTTGTCCACGGGAATACTCTCCCCTGTAAGAGCAGATTCATCAACGGCACCCGTGCCATCTGTAACAACACCGTCCGCAGGAATTCTGTCACCTGAACGGACAATAAATATATCACCCACAGAAAGCTCTGAAGCTTTCACGGTAATTTCCTCACCGTCTTTTTCTATTACAGCCTTGTCGGGAGCAAGCTTAATAAGCTTTTTGAGCGCATCGGTAGTTTTTCCCTTTGAACGGGCTTCAAGCATTTTGCCCACGGTAATAAGGGTCACTATCATTGCCGCTGATTCAAAATAGAGGTTATGAAGCAGCTCCTTTGCCGCTAATGAAGAATCGGGGGATACAAAGCAAGCCGTTTCAATAAGTATATAAAGCGAATAAAGAAACGATACTCCCGAGCCCATGGCAACAAGTGTATCCATATTGGGCGCCTTATGAAGCACTCCCTTTATACCGTTTACAAAAAAACGGTTATTAATTATCAGAATGCTGAGAGAAAGAACTGTCTGAATAATTGCTATACCGACAAAATTTCCCTCTAAAAAGCCCGGCACGGGAAAGCTCCACATTGTGTATCCCATAGAAAAATACATAAGCACAATAAGAAGAAAAACAGAGGCAACAAGCCGTATTTTCAGCTTTTTTTCTTCTTTTCTGCCCTCATTTTCCTGATTATCGGAAACATTTTCACCTTTTATTCTCGCATTATAGCCTGCCTTTTCAACGGCTTTTATAACAGCATCATCGGGAGCATTTCCTTCAACAGTCATAGAATTGGTAAGAAGACTTACCGTACATGCAGAAACTCCGTCAACCCCGCTTACAGCCTTTTCGACTCTTGCGGAACAGGCGGCGCAGGTCATCCCCGTAACATCAAACTGTTTCATATAAACACTCCTTTCACAGCATCGGTTAGCAAACACTAACCGCTTATTAATTATAAATCTGTTTAGATTTTATGTCAATAGAATACAGAAAAAAGGAGCCGTTTTCACAGCTCCTTAATGTACCTGATTAATAAATTAAAGTCTTTCAATGGGATTGTAGCCGAGGGCAAAATACTTGAACATCCAGATAATGGGATTGAACTTGAAGAAGAGCTGATCAACTACGGTTACAAGACTTCTGAGGAAGGTAGAGATATCGTGTGTTTCGGGCACTGTTACGGGAGCAAATTCCTCACCCTCTACATTCAGAACCATAGGCTGAGCATAGCAGATTCCGTTGTCACCGGAAATATAGAATCTTACGTAAAGGTAAGGATTATCGAGAAGCTCATCATTATGAAGGTCAAGTGTTGCCTTGCCGTCCTTAAGCTCCTCTCTCTTTATAACATTACCGTCGGAAACCCAAGTGATGATATTTGCATTTTCAGCCTCAACAGTGATTGTATCCGCATCCTGATTTACTGTGATTCTTGTAACTGCGGGAGTATTGTCAAGCCAATAAGCCTTTGTATCGTAAACATCCTGCTCAACGAAGCCGGGCATTTCTTCCATACCGTTAAGCTCTACACCGTTTGAGTAATGGGAAATTGAGAAATACTGACCCTTTTCCTGGCACGCT
>JAZNAI010000185.1:0-16462 GCA_045586465.1 Acutalibacteraceae bacterium
TGCACCTAACTGAATGTCTGCCATAATTATCACTCCTGGTTTACATATTGTAGACTACAATATTAGTTTACAGCTTGTAAACCGATTTGTCAACAGGGAAAATTAAAAATCCAAAAAAATTCGGGACCGATGAACGGTCCCGTAAAAAATAATGCCGTAAAAGCTAATATGTACGACGTCAGAAAGCTTACCTTTGATTCAATAACTAAAAAGTCCGTTATTTTATAAGGCTCGAAATGAAGATTTCCAGACCTATAAAAATTAGAATTAAACCGCCGAAGATACCTGCTTTTCCCGAAAGCTTTGTGCCCGCTTTTTTTCCTATAATAATGCCGCCGAAGCATATAAAGAACGTAACAATACCTATAAGTATGCAGGAGAGAAGTGCCTCGGTGAAGTTGTAATCCGCAATTGTAAAGCCCACGGAAAGAGCATCTATTGAGGTTGCAACACCCTGAACGAGAAGTCCTGTTATGCCGATAGCAGGCTTTTCCTCGCAGGAGCAGTCCTTATTCTTTATGCCCTCATAAAGCATCTTGCCGCCGATGATTCCGAGAAGAATGAGTGCAATCCAGGGAATAAGAGCCGAAAATGCTTCAAATTTCTGTGCGACCGTTGAAACACATATCCAGCCTATAAGGGGCATCAGAGCCTGAAATACAGAGAAAATACCTGCTGTTCCGAGTATTTTGCCTTTTTTCATACAAGGCTCGTTAAGACCGTTTGCAAGAGAAACTGAGAAGGCATCCATTGCAAGACCCACACCGAGCAATATGCTGTTGAAGAAAAAAGAAAAGCCGAGATTCATAAAAAAGCACTCCTTTGACTTGTGGTATTTTACCATAGTGTAGGAGTGCTTGTCAATTGAAAAAGGACGAATCAGGTGTTTACGGTCTCTTTGACTTTATCCGATCGTTTTTGAGGTAAATCGTCTTTCAGGTGTCTTATTTCTTCGGGAAGACCGTGCTTGACGTTGTGTGCCTCCTTGAAATTAAGACCGCCTGTGTAGGTGTCAGGGAAGTAGCCTTCTTTTGCAAGGGCTTCTCTTTGCTTGAGAACATCCATAGCATAAAGATGCTGTTTGTTGTTGTAGTCCCAGAAGAAATAAGGAATCATCATAAGTGCGTGTCCTACGAGGTCAAAAACAAGAGGTACAACAAGAATTCCTGCTCTGGAATCATCAATAAAGAGAACATCCCAGTTGCTGTTGAAGCCTTCTTTGAGAATAAGAACGGGGATAATGAGACCTACCAGTGTTGTAATGGGGGAGATAAACCAGCTGAAAACACCGGAGAAGCTTGCCAGTCTTTCACCGGACAGATACATCTGGTAGTCCTGAAGACGTACGCTCATATCACTCTTGGCAATGTTTACAACTTCAACAAGGAAGCCTCTCAGCCAAAGGGAACCGTACATGAGCCATCCGCAGAGAATTATATTGTCGCCGAGGTAAAGAATTGCAAGAATGTTTATGCCTGCACTCAGCACTTCAACCAGCTGTTTGAAAAGATTCAGGGTTTTGAAGGAAAACCTTTTCATAATCATCGGAGCTATAAAAGTCGGGAGCGTGCCCCTGAAGGTGAAAAGCAAAGTAATCAGCGAATATTCAAGACCGCTGAGTCTCATTGTGTAGAAATAAATAACAGTTGTGAGGCTCAGCATGCCGTTACCCAGGGAGTCTATAAGTGAGGTTGCGGTATTAAGCCAATGATATTTGTTCCTGATTACGCTGAATATGCCGTACCAGAAGGAGATATTTTGCTTTTTTTCAATAGCAGGCTGAGGTATTCTCTCCTTGATGTTTCTTGCGAAATAAAGTGTCAGAAGAGCACAGGGAATAAAGGTTCCGGGAACTACCCAGCGGTAGAAGTTGATGTCGTTGAATTCACCGAGCAAGGGGAGAATGAGAACAAAAACAGAGTTGAGCAGATGGCTTATTTTTACGGGATAAGTACGCACCCACAGTCTTTCCTGAGGATTGGGACTGATGGTTTCCGTACACGACTGTGTTGTAGTTGAAAAATCATACATACTGAAGAGACTGAAAAGCAGATATGCAATCCAGAATCTTTCGTTTACATCGGGAATATTGTATACGGGAAGCCAACCGATAAGAATGATCAGTATACTCTTCTGAATAACACTTGCATAGAGATTGAACTTATATCTTCCGTATTTCGGCACAAGCTTCTTTCTCCAGAAAATATTTCTTGCACCGCCGAAGCCGTTAACAAAAAGCTGAACGCCTATAAGCTTCAGAAAGCTTCGTGCATTGATTCCCGTGAGTCCGTTCAGCATTTCCTTGAGAGCATTCCCGTCGGGAATAAATGCTGTAATATCAGTAAGCAGGAGAATCAGTCCTAAGCCTACGGCTGCAAAATATATGGTGTATACTGTTCTTTCGGTTTTCTTTGTCATAAATCCGAGATTATCGGTTACTATCCATCCGACAATACTCCAGAGATAGCTGAGGGGTATGCCGATAAGACCTACTATGGAAAAAGCTATATATGGCAGGTCATAGTGATACATTATAAGGAAGCAGCCTGCTCCGAAGCCTATGTATCCGAGAGGAGACTGGGCGGCATAATTGAAGCTTACGCCGAGGAATATATCAAGGTATTCCTTAAAGGAAACATAATTTCCCTTTGATCTGTCCGGCTCGTGCCAATGAGCTCTGACGTTGGCTATAAAATCCTTGGCCTTTGACATATCACTTCACCTCTCTTTCTTCATTATAGGAAACACCGATGGGACGCATAACAATCTTCCGTTTTTCGGGAAGCCAGGCAGAGCCAAGGTCAATATCCTTTGCTTTTTCCTCAGAGCATTCCATTCTTACAACTTCTACGCCTGAGCAGTCATAAAAAGCGTGATGTCCGATTGAAGATACGGAAGACGGTATGAAAATATCCTTAATCGAGGTACAGGAAGAAAATGCATCGGAACCGATATTTACAACTGAATCGGGTATGTCAAGCTCCTGAAGATTTTTGCACTTAAAGAATGCAAGGGACTCAATATCCGTAATTATTTCATTGAATACTATATGTCTCAGATCATAGCATTCAGCGAAGCAAAGCTCATTGATTACCGTTACCGTCTCAGGAATTGTAACTGTTGAGAAGTTCTCTTCGGTGTAAGACTGCAGACGGTTTTTGTTTGTGGTGACAGAGGGTATCTCTGCATAAAGCTTATTAAGTACTTCAAAATATGCATCCGTTTCATCAGGACTCAGAGGTGCTTTTGCACCAAGACCCAGAGATGCAAGATATTCCTGATTCTTCGGAGGGCACATCATAATTTCAACCGGGACTCCGTTTTCGGTTCTGTAAAGAATGCCGTCGATTGAGGTATAGTTTTTGTTATTTTCATCAACAAAAAATGCTTTCAGATTTTTGCAGGTATAAAATGCCTTGGGGTCTATCATATCAATGTCAGCGGAAATATAAATGAAGCTTAAGGATTCATTGCAGTTTACCGCATACTTTCTGATTTCACTGACTCGCTTTGTCTTATCCGGTACGTCGTTTTCATCGCGTACAAAATCCAGAACAAGCACCTGTCTGTTATCGCCGTGATACTCAGTCAGACAGTATGCCGGCTCGCCGTTTTCAAAAGAGCCGTTTTCCTCGAAAGTGTAAACAGGCTTGGAAACTGTTCTGAAGCTGAAATACATCGAAAGACTAATAAAGAAGACAAGAACAATGATAAATGCTGCTTTTTTCAGAGCAATCTTGCCGAGGATTCCTTTGTCAGGGTCATCCTTAATCAGCAAATCGGGTCTTTTTGCAAACATAGGGTCATAAAGTAGCTCTTGTTGGCTTATTGGTGTTTTTCCGGTGTCCATTGCTTTACCTCCTGAAATTGATTTGTTATATACATTATATAAAAACTGTATATAATTTTCAAGGAAAAAGTTAAAATACTGTAAAATATGACTAAACTGTAAATTCTTTTAGTTAATTAACGGAAATTAAGAGTGTTTGTTAGGCATTTTTACTATGATAAAGCGGTAAATTTTTGTAAAAATAACAACATATCGGGTATTGACAAAAAAAATTCACGGTGATATTATAACAAATATATTAAACCGATGAAGCGGAAGTAAAGGTAAAAGAGGACTGTACAGAGAGCCTGCGGCGGTGTAATGCAGGTCAGATACCCTTTATCAAATGGGCCGCTGAGGGTGCAGTCAAATGTGGTATAGCACAGAGTATTCTGCAACGTAAGGGACACGTCAGCTCCCGGGGATATGTCAGTATCCTTAAAGTGCACGTTTTACGTGAATCAAGGTGGCACCGCGGATAATGTTTATTCGTCCTTGACAGAAGAATTTTCTGTCGGGGATTTTTGTTTTTGGGGATGTTTGTATGCTTTTGACCAAACGATGGCGAGGCTGAAGTTAATCGGGTAGAGAAAATTTAATAAAAGGAAGAGTAAAAATGAATAAGAAAACAAAGATTATTGTCCTTGCGGCATTATTTGCTGCTCTGACGTGTGTTGCAACTATGGTTGTAAAGATTCCTTCTCCGCTTAAGGGTTACATAAACTTAGGTGACTGTATTGTGCTTCTTGCAGGCTGGCTGCTGCCGCCCGGCTTTTCATTTCTTGCCGCAGGACTCGGCAGTGCACTTGCCGACGTTTTTGCCGGGTACTTTGTTTATGCACCCGTGACCTTTGCGGTAAAGGGACTTATGGCGATATGTGCTTACTTTATCTATAGGAGCCTCTCAGGCAAGACAGGTGAGCTTCTTGCTGCTGTTGTATCAGGTATTGCAGCTGAGATAATTATGGTTGCAGGCTATTATATTTTTGAAGGCTTTATGTACGGCTTCGGTGCTTCTGCCGTTAACATTCTGCCGAATGTTATTCAGGGTGTTGCCGGAATTGTACTCGGAACTGTCCTTCTGAAAATTTTCCGCAAAACAAAAATCAGTATTTAATTAAGGAGATATATAAAATGATACTCAACAATGTAAATTTTGACACTTATTTTAATAACTATCCGGATAATGACGGATACTTCGGAAAATACGGCGGTGTTTTCGTTGAAGAAAAGCTTGTAAAGGCTATGGATGAAATCACTCAGGCATATTTTTCAATCTGCCAGTCAAGAAAGTTTATCGCAGAGCTCAGAAGAATCAGAAAGGAATTTCAGGGAAGACCCACACCCGTTACGCATCTTGAAAGACTTTCCGATTCCTTAGGCGGTAAGGTACAGCTTTACGCTAAGCGTGAGGACCTTAACCACTCGGGCGCTCATAAGCTCAATCACTGTATGGGTGAAGCACTTCTTGCAAAGTATATGGGCAAGAAGAAGGTTATTGCCGAGACCGGTGCCGGTCAGCACGGTGTTGCACTTGCAACTGCTGCCGCTTATTTCGGACTTGAGTGCGACATTTATATGGGTGCCGTTGACATTAAAAAGCAGGCTCCCAACGTTGCAAGAATGAAGATACTCGGTGCTAATGTTATTGAGGTAACACACGGATTGCAGACACTCAAGGAGGCTGTTGACGCCGCATTTGATGCATACAGTAAGGAGTATGAAACGGCTATTTACTGCATCGGCTCGGTTCTCGGTCCTCATCCTTTCCCCATGATGGTAAGAGATTTTCAGAGTGTAATAGGAATTGAAGCAAGAGAGCAGTTTATTGAGATGACGGGACACCTTCCAACATCGGTTGTTGCATGTGTCGGCGGCGGCTCAAACGCAGCAGGTCTTTTCTCAGGCTTCCTTAACGACCCCGTTGATATTTACGGAATTGAGCCTCTCGGCAGAGGTGAAAAGCTCGGTGACCACGCAGCTTCGCTTAAGTACGGTACGGAGGGTATTATGCACGGCTTCAACAGCATAATGCTCAAGGATGAGAACGGCGAGCCTGCTCCCGTTTACTCCGGTGCAAGCGGTCTTGATTATCCGTCCTCCGGTCCCGAGCACGCATTCTTACAGGAAATCGGACGTGTTAAGTATGATGTCATTGATGATAACGAATCAATTGATGCATTCTTCAAGCTTTCCCGACTTGAGGGTATTATTCCTGCTATTGAAAGTTCACACGCTGTTGCATACGGTATGAAGCTTGCAAAGACTATGGAGCACGGCTCCGTTCTTATTAATCTCTCCGGCAGAGGCGATAAGGATATGGACTACGTTCTTGAGAACTTCGGCTTAAGATAAATAATTCGGTCAATTAAGGGGATATCTGTTTTCGGATATCCCTTTTTTATTGACAATATCCGTTACATGTTGTATATTTAATACAACTTTAATAATATGGGGGAGTATTTTTTATGTTGTGGCCCTTTATAAGAGTTTTTGTTTCAATGTTTTTGTCACTTGAAATGATGTTTTCGGGTCTTTTTGCAGGAGTTCTTGTAAAACCCTATGAGATGCCCGAGACTGAAACAGGGGAGTATACACAGTATGTTGACCCGTTTGTCGGAACGGGCGGTACACCCTGGACAGCAGGTATGCTCAGTCCTGCCGCAACCGTGCCCTTCGGTACAGTGAGACTCGGTCCCGATACCTCATTTATCGGCGGTGCTTATATTGTTAAGACTAACACATCGGGCTATTATTATGAGCACGGTCATATCAGGGGCTTCAGCCATTCGAGACTTTCGGGAACGGGTGCTGAGGACTATCAGATGTTCAGAGTTACTCCCGCCGTCGGCAATGCTGATGCAGGGGTTCTGGCTTACTCTCATCTTTATGAATCGGCAGTCCCCGGTTATTATAGCGTATATCTTCCTTCAATTGACTGCTTTGCAGAGTTTACTGCCGATATACACACGGGTATTCACAGATATACATTCGGAAGCTCATCTGATGCACGTCTTTACATTGACGTTACAAGCACCGCAGGTAATTACGGCGCATACAGCGGTGACGTTAAGGTTGAAAACGGAATGATTTCAGGCTCGGCAGTTCTGAGTGCTGCCTTCTCCTCCCGTTATGACGGTCTTCCTGTTTATTTTGTCGCTGTTCCCGATAAGGAAATTGTAAGCTACGAAATCAAGGGCAATTCCGATGATCTCGGTATTGACATTAATTTCGGTGACATAAAGGGTCAGCCTCTTGAAATGAAGGTCGGAATTAGCTTCGTAAGTGCTGAAAATGCTCTTGAAAACCTTGAAGCAGAAGCAGGCGAGCTTTCATTTGACGATGTAAGAAGAAATGCTCTTGCTGATTGGGAAGAGGCTCTTTCTGTCATTGATATGGAATCCGAAGACGAGGAAATCAGAAAGGTTTTCTATACAGCTCTTTATCACAGTATGATAATGCCCACAAATTTCACGGATGTAAACGGTGAATATCTCGGATTTGATAAAAAGGTTCATACTGCTGACGGCTTTACCTACAGAACTGATCTTTCATTATGGGATACCTGCCGTACAACACATTCACTTTATACTCTCATTGAACCCGAGATTCAGTATGACTGTCTTAACTCTCTTGTTGAAATGGCAAAGACGGGCGGAGCTATTCCCCGTTGGGCACAGGGCGCCGGTTATGCAGGCTCAATGCTGGGCGACCCTGCAAATATTGTAATTACAGAAAGCTATCTTAAGGGCTTTACGGATTTTGATGTTGAGACTGCTTACTATTATATGAAGCACTCCTCCGAGGTTAAGGATACCAAGGTAGGAAGAGACTATGTTAATCTTTATAATCAGTACGGCTACGTGCCCGATGATCTTGCACCTGCTGACGAGTCCGTTGCAAGAACTATAGAATATTCCTGGGAGGACGGTGCGATTGCCGCTCTTGCTGAGGCTCTCGGTTACAGCGAGGATGCTCAGAAATACTACGCTAAATCAATGTACTATAAGAACACCTTCAATCCCCAAACAAAGTATTTCCAGGCAAGAAATTCCGACGGAACTTATGTATGGAATTTCAGCCCTTATATCACAAGCTTTTATGATGCAGTTATGATTGAGAAGTTTGCTGACTGCTACTGCGAGGGCAGCGCAAGACAGTGGAGATGGAACGCTCTTCAGGATATTGACGGTATGATTGAGCTTTTCGGAAGTGAAGAATATTTCGTTTCTGAGCTTGAAGACTTTATGGAGGATGCTTCTCTTAACCGTGCGGCTATTGACCCCGGACACGGCTTCTGGGTAGGAAATCAGCACGATATTCATACTCCTTATCTGTTCAGCAATGCCGGAAGACCTGACCTCACACAGAAGTGGGTACGCTGGACTCTCAGCGAGCGTTTCAGCTCGGACATTAACGGTCTTGACGGTAACGACGACGGCGGAACACTAAGCGCTTGGTATGTATTTTCGGCTCTCGGCTTCTATCCTCTTGCAGGTACTGATAAGTATTGGATAGGCTCTCCCAACGTTGATTCCGCTGTAGTTAATCTCGGAAACGGAAAGACGCTTGAGATTGAGGCCGTAAATCAGGGAGCAGAAAATGTTTACGTTAAGTCTGTAACCTTAAACGGCACTCAGCTTACAGATACTTATGTAACTCACGCTCAGCTTCTTGAAGGCGGAAAGCTTGTATTTACAATGAGCAACACCCCTGCAAAATAAAGAACTTATAAAGAAGGGCACAAGGCAGCGTAAAGCTTGCTTTGTGCCGTTTTTATGTGTATTCATTCTTCTGTCTGAAGCTTTTGCATTCTTTTCCAGTTAATAAAGCAATAAATGTCGTTTATCAGGAACACTGAAAAGCAGATTACTACAGAAATATAAGATCTGTTTTGTGCTGTAGCGAAAATCCACAGAATAATAAGAACTGCATCATTCAGGGCATATAATACGGATAAATACGGGCTTCTTCGGAATGTGAGATATGCTGCGGAAAAGCTTGTTGCAACTGATATGGTGCTGACAATAAGGTTTGCTGTGTTAAGCGCTTTGAGAATAAAGAAAAATGCGATAGTGACAGCTGTTGCGAGAAATATAAGAAAGGCGATTTCATTTGCTTTTATCCTGTTTATTGCAACCTGACTTTTATTTCCCTTATAAGGGTTTCTGAGCCAGGAAATCAGAGAAAACACCGCCATAGGAAGGGTCATACAGAAATAGGTTATCATTTCACCGTAATAGGAAAATGAATATGAAATTATTGTATAAATGATGCTGAATATTATCATCAGCACCTGACCGAAGGGATTGCCTTTTGTACAGAAAATCAGAGATGTCACACCGATGAGAGAGGCAGTCAGCGAAAGCAGGGAATCCGATGAAAAAAGTATATATGAAGCTATAATTGTTGTTACCGAAAATCCCCAGAGAAGAAGCTCGGTTCTGCTGAAATATGATGTAATCTTTTTAAGCATCTGTATTCTCCTTACAACAAAAAAGCATCCGAATACACATCTTCTGAGACCTAACGATGTGTAAACGAATGCTGAACATTCCTACCCGGTGGCAGTAACGGTATTTTAGCACATTGGAAATGAGTTGTCAATAATTGCTTATTGAAGTTTTGTCTTTTCCGTTTTCTTTACTGCAAGCTCATTTGCAGCGTATGCACCTGCACAGACCGCAAGGAGCACAAAGGGTGTAATCTTAAATGTGATTTCTGTTGCGGCAAAGCCGTAAAGAAGCTGAATAAAGAAGCCTATAGCATAAGCACCGCCCATATGATATCCCGTCAGGTCCGCCGAATACTTTTTGCCGAAGCGGTCGGGAACGGTGTGAAGAATTGTAGGGAATATAGGTCCGAAGCCGATACCGATAAGAAGAAAGCCTAAAAGAGAGATTTTTCCGAGAGGCAGAGCGAATACGCCGATACCCAGAAAGGCTGCAATAATTGAGTATCTGATAAGGGTTTTATCGCAGATTTTAACGGAAATGAAGCCTGCAACGATTCTGCCGAGCATTATGCCGCCGTAATAAAGAGAAACCCATTTTGCGGCATCTTCGGGGGCGAGGGAAAATGTATTTACGGCATAGGTAGCTCCCCACGTACCGAGAGTGAATTCCATACCGCAGTAAAGACCCATTGAAAGAATTGAGGGCAGGACACCTCTTATTTTAAGTAAATCAAAAAGCTTTGCACTTTCTGAGCTATCGGGTCCTTCTTCCTCCTGATATGCTTTTTCAATTCTGTTCCACTTTTTAAGGGTAAAGAGAATTATCAGGGATATGAGTATCTGAAGGACGGCTACAACTCTGTATCCGTTTCGCCAGGAGCCTGCTTCCTCAGAGAGAAAGGCTGACATTATAAGAGGACTTACCGTAACACCGATACCCCAACAGCAATGAAGCCAGTTCATATGACGGGCTTCATAGTGGAGGGAAATGAAGTTATTAAGTCCCGTATCAATGGCTCCTGCACCGTATCCGAGAATAACGGAACAAAGCATCATTATAACGATATTCGGTGAAAAGCTGATGCCGAGAAGTGCAACGGCAGTTAAAAGTGTAGAAAAGAAGGTTACCCTTGCCGTGCCGAATTTTCTTAAAAGCTTGCCTGCAATAAAGCTTACACCGCCCGTGCAGACGGCAGTAATGATGCTGTAAAAGGAGGCAAAGTTTTCTGCTACATTAAAATCCGTATGAACAACGGGCCAGCTGACTCCGAAAAGAGAATCGGGCAGGCCTAATGATACAAATACAATATAAATGACAATTAACAGAGCTTTCATTATATTTTCCTTTAACGTTGATATATTTGTAGTTTAGCACACAAGCCGTGTATTTACAAGTAAATATTGACCCGTGAAAAAAAGAGAGTATAATTATTCCGAGAGGTGTTTTTATGAATAAGCTCAGTGAACTTTTTCTGAATATAAATGACGGTGAGAATATAATTCTTGAAAAGGATAGGGTATATGATGTAAGACCTGAGGATTCCTTTCAGCTAAAGGGATATTTCTGCTCAAACACGGCAAAAAGGGATGAGAATCCCGACGGAACACGCTACACGGCAATATATCTTGACAATAAGAGAAATATCACTATAGACGGAAACGGTGCAACGGTTATGGTGCACGGAAAAATGACTCCATTGCTTTTTTACGGCTGTGAAAATATTACTGTAAAAAATCTTGTGATAGATTATGCTGTGCCCACAATGACGGAATTCACCGTTCTCGCAAATGATGACGGCATAATAACAATTAAAATCAATGATGACTGTCTTTACCGTGTTGACGGCAACAGACTTTTCTGGCACGGTGAGAAAAATGAAAACGGTGAATATTATTGGGAGAACGAATGTAATGCACCTAAACGATATTTTAAGGTGTTTGAACCGAAAACTGAATTTTCACGGGATTTCAGAAGAGAGGACCTGACTTTTACCTGTATTGAGGAGCTCGGTAATAATATTCTCAGATGCACGCTTTATGACAGAACAGTTTTTGTAAATGAAGGTGAAATCTTTCAGACGAGAAATATTATCCGTGACCAGGTAGGCAGTATGTTTGAAAGATGTAAAAATCTTTCCTTTGAAAAGCTTCGTGTGATGTTTATGCACGGTCTCGGAATGGTAAATCAGTTTTCAGAAAACGTAAGCTTCATAAACTGCGATTTTACACCGAAAGAGGGAAGGACTATAGCAAGTACTGCCGATTTCTTTCAGTTTTCGGGCTGTAAGGGCAAAATTCTTATTGAAAACTGTAAGGCACGGGGAGCACAGGATGACTATGTAAATGTTCACGGCACACACTTAAGAATCATTGATGTGAGTAAAGGCGAAAAATCAATGCTTGTCCGCTTTATGCATCCCGAAAGCTGGGGCTTTCAGGCATTAGGTGTGGGTGACGGAATTGAATTTATACGCTGGGATACATTACAGTCCTATAATTCGGCTATGGTTACGTCCTATGAAAAAGTCAATGATACCGATATAAAGGTTTTCTGTGATTTTATTCCCGATGATATAATTATCGGAAAGGATGTAATTGAAAATGTTACATACACACCCGATTTAACCGTCCGGAGCTGTGATTTCGGTCCGACAAGCGGCAGAGGAATTCTTGCAACCACAAGAGGAGAGGTTATTATAGAAAATAACCGCTTCAGAAAGCTCTGGGGACCTGCTCTTTTGATTGAGGATGACTGCAACTTCTGGTTTGAATCGGGGCTGACTAAAAATATCTGCTTCATAAATAACGTGGTTGATTCGTGCAATTTCAATAATAATTGGCAGGGAGCTCCCGTGATACAGTTTACTCCCAAGGTTATGAAAGAGGACTTTGACGGCTTTGTTCATAAAAAACTGACTGTAAATGGGAACAGGTTTCTGAATCCGCCACACGGTAAGCACACTTTCTGTCTTGAGTATCTGAAGGAAGTTGAAATACGGAACAATTTTTTTGACGGAGAATTTTTTATAAATAAAAAGAATACGGATAATGTTATTGTTGAGAATAATATTATCGGTTGACGGGGGAAAATATGGAAAACAGATGGGTGCAGATTTGGGGACAGGCACATTCGGCTCTTTCTCACTTTTATTATCCTGAGGAGGAGAAAACCTTCCGTTTTGTAATGAATTCCGCACTCAGCGGAAGCAAAATAAGGCTCAGGCTTTCTGATGAGGTTTCGGATAATGATATACTGATAGGGGCAATCACTCTCGGCAAATGCGACAAAAACGGAAATTATACAGGTGAAATAAAGACAGTTACCTTGAATTCCCGAAAGGATTTTGTAATCCGAAAAGGGGAGAGAGTTCTTACCGATGAGTGTGAAATTGCTGTTTCGGTCGGTGAAAACATAGCTGTCAGCATTTTTGTTGAGAAGGGAGACCTTAAAAGCGGAAATCTTCTGAATAATGTAAATCTTATAACCGTAAAAGGCAACGTGACTCAGAAAAGGGAAATTGTAAACGAGAGAAGAAAAAGGGACAGCGTAATTGAAATTGCAGGAAAAATCCTGAATTTATACCTTCATAAGCCCCTGCCCGTTCTTGAATCTGTTGAGGTGCTGAATTCGGACGGGGCAGCCGCCATTACCGTTCTGGGCGATTCTCTTTGTCAGCAGGGCTTCTGGGTGAACAGATTTGAAGAGAGAATAAGAGAAGCTTTCCCGGGAAAATATTCCGTTATAAACAAGTCAATTATGGGAAATCGGATACTGCGGAATTTCAGCAGGCGTTTCCCTTGCAGGGGTCTTTTCGGGCTTTCTGCTCTTAACAGACTGCAAAGAGACGTTCTTGATTTTCCCGACACGGATTATGTAATTATTTCCGAGGGAACAAACGACCTTTTACAGCCCGGGACAATTGCTGCTCCCAAAACGGAAACGGCTGAGGCTGAGGCCATTCTCAGAGGGGTTCTCCAAATTGCCGAAAAAGTAAAAACGGCCGGAAAAAAGCCGATAGTTTTTAATGCAGTGATGTTCGGTGAATGTATAGATTCGAGACCTTATAAAGAAGAAAGAGCAAAGGAATATAACCGGCTGTTAGAGGAAAATAAGGAAAGCTTTTATTATTTTTTTAATCAGGCGGAAATTGTAATCAATAAAACTAAGCCTAACTGTACGGATAAGGAGTATCTCGGAAAGGATTATCTGCACTTTAACGAAAAAGGCGGCAGAAAGGTTGCCGACAGTATAAATCTCGGTATTTTTGAATAAAAAATTTTAGCCGCAGCACGGGGCTGCGGCTTTTTTTGGGGGGAAAACTGATATAAAAACATTTTTATTGCGATAGAAAATAAAAAGCCCGGAAGCCTTTATTATCGGGCTTCCAGGGATTTTCGGGATTATTCCCACTCATTTTTGGGATTCTTATTTTGCTTATTTATGCCCTAAATATTATTCTAAAAGGCAATTTTGACACCGATTTCCCACCCATTATTTCATTTCTCAAAACTTTTGTTGCAGAAAATGTTGCAAAATTGTCTGCGGAATGGTGCCGAGTGGCTTTTACCTTAAACCAAGGCTAACTGCTAATTCGTCAAGATACTCAATATGACTGTGATTTGCTGTGTATAAGGTGTAGTAACCGTCCTTATCTGCAATTATATGCTCTTTCCCGGAAATGATCTGCTCGCCCTTTTTCAGATATATCTTCCGTCCATTGGTTTTTATGTCATTGTATTCATCTTCAACGGACTGATAGTATTGCTCAAAGCACTCTTTTGCCTTTTCGGTATCTCCGAGATGTCCGTATATCATACATTCATCCAGAAGTATTAAATTACTGAGATTATCGAAATTCGGGTAAGCTCGTCGGTGCTCAAGAATTGCTTCTCGGCTGTCAAGAGTATTGAATGCGGGAATAACGAGATCCTTAATTTCATTAATGACAGCAGCTGTGATTAAATTGGTGTTAGCTGATAAGTCATACCAGATTTCTTTTTCACCTTTAACTATTCCGAGCCTGGAACGTAGCGTGCATTTGTATTCGGGATAGTATTTTTTTGTTTCATCCGGTAAAGTAAAGCATCGCTCATTGCATTCGGGAATTCTGATGCCAACGTTTACACAGAAGCTCCCGTAATTGATATTTGTAGGCATACCGGTTTGAAAATGAATAACCTGCGAAATATCTCCGGAAACGAAACGGTGAAGCGTTCTGCCGAATTTTCTGAATCCGTACTGTTTAACGTATTCATATACCTCTGCTTCAATTTCATCGACGATTTGTGTCGTATTGATTTCTGTTTTCTTTTTAAAAAAATCAAACACTTTACCACGCTCCTTTCTTTACGGCATAACTTCTGGCAACTAATCCTTTTCACGATTTCTGCGTTTGGTGCTGTAAAAGTGTTTTTTATCAAAAGTATAAATGCCCGAAAGCTCTGTGTTTCCAAGGGTTTCCGGGCACCTGAAAGCCATTAGGTATTATTCCTTGCTCACCCCCGAAAACTGTAACTTAAACAATTGTGTATGGGTATTTTTGCTCATATTATCGGGAGTGTTCAGTTTATCCGTAAAATACGGACTGTCAAGATTTTTGTTGTCAGTATGTTGTCACGCCGACAAGGATATTATAGCGGAGCGAAGAGGGAAATACAATAGTTTTGCTCAAATTTCTCCGAGGATTCGAACAAGCGTAGCTTGAATTTTTTCCTTATTTGCTTCATTCCCAAGCACACGGAGCGTATAGAAAACATTGTCCTTTACCCAATAGGCAGTTGGATCGTAATAGTCACCGTTATAGTAGTCATTATTATTTGATTTATTTGTGATTATGATCAACACCGGGATTTCGGATCCGGTTTCTGTAGATTCTTCTTCATAGGTAGCATACCCGTTACAAACACTGCCCGTCTGATAGAGACCATCTTCGGCACAAAGGGTAGCGGTTAGTGTTATCCTGATATCGTTAACGTTATACCCGGCGGAAACGGAAATTTCTTGTGGCTTTCCATTCGCATTCGCAGGAGAGTGCGTAGCGTTGGCGATTACTTGAATGTGCTTTACCGGCATAGTGGAATCGGTGATCTCCATCCCAAAATACCCGGTCTTATTGAGCCAATCTATCGACTCAAGAGGATTCTCTATATCAAATCCGATTGCCATTTCACATTCATTCCAATTATCATTTTGAAAACTTACAAGTCCCCAGAGATGACTAGATGCAAGACGTTGTTCTTCGGTCATAGCCGAATAGGTTTTCCATTCCTGCTCAAGCCTATTTTCAAGTTCCTGCCCGATTGAAGAAAAATCAGTACCATTCAAGTACGTGCCGACCTCATAAGTTGACTCTGCATTGTCTGTCGTTATCTCCAAGAGCTGTACTGTGCGATAAGTTCTTTCGGGATTATTAACACCGCCCATTGAAGATATCGATGCATCTTCGGCATCTGTACCGCCAATACACAAAGCGAGCGTTATAATAAGAGTCACAACAACACAGACAATGGCAAGCACGATAATTGAGATTTTCTGCGTCGGCTTAGAACAATTCTGCTGTTTGTTGAGCAAAGTAAAAATCAATACAGTTATACAGCCGGATAGTAAGATTGCCAACAAATCTATTGGGGCAAAAACGATTCCGGGAAGGCTTTTAAACAAGAATCCTGAACCCAGGATATATAAATGCCCGTTGAGAAGAATCATTTCGCCAATATACATCAGAAGTGTCATTAAGGATGCCGAAATCGCAGGAATCCAAAGTGATATAAGGTTTCGCTTTCCCAAAAGGAACGAGCCAACGAACACGCCAGCGGTTACACCAAACAGAACAAAGAACACCGTCATTAATGCTCCAGACAAAGGGGATACCTGAATGCTGCCATCTCTCCAGAAAGCCGTAAAGCAAGCAAGGATGCAGAGGCCGAGGAATACAACAGAACAAATCGACTGCAGGATCAAAGATTTGCATCGCTTTTTATCGCCGTTCTTTATCATTTGACCAAAACCATACAAACAGTTCAAGATAGTAATGATCAGCAAAACGGAGATTATATAAAAGTGAAGTTTAAACGCAGGGTTATAGTCTCCCATTAAGATATCGACTGCTGTCTGTGTCTTGTATGTGGTTACGGTTTCTCCCCAGCCCTCCGGAGGGACGTAACACATATACATCTGC
>JAZNAI010000186.1:0-1891 GCA_045586465.1 Acutalibacteraceae bacterium
TGCTCTGTGGGTTCAAAATCATCGTAGGGGAGGGGTTTCCCCTCCCGTCAAGAAGTTCAAATTTATCGTAGGGGAGGGGTTTCCCCTCCCGTCCAAAGGTGCCCGAACTTCCCGTAGGGGCGGGGTTGCCCCGCCCGTTACAAAGGGGCTGTAATTCTTCAGAATAAAGTTACAGAAGTTATGTGGTGGGAGGGGAGACCCCTCCCCTACGCATCGATTTCTTGTCCGGATTTACTCAGCTTTTGCGTTTTCTGCACGTCTTTCTTCACGCATAACGGCTAATTCTTCGTACATTTTTGCCTTCTTTTCGCCCTCTACGTCGTAGAAGAACTTAAGAATGAATGCCTTGAGAAGGTTTGCAAGAGCATAGCCGAATACTAAGAATGCAAGGAGCCACAGGCAGGTATCCCAATAGGTATCCTTTGCCTTCATGGTTTCAAGAAGGTTGTCGACGTTGGAGCTCTCGTAGCCGATCCAGAAGAGCATATAGGGTATGAGAAGCTCTCTTAAATAGTTGAGGATGTTGTTTATCCAGCCGGGGATGGTGCCGTGGATAGCCTCAAGTCTTTCGCCCGTCTGCCACTCGAGGTAGTCGTTGAATTCTACATTGAAGTGGGAGTTTGAAAGCTCCTGAAGACCTACACCTACACCGAAGAGGAAGTAGAAGACATAGAAAAGAATTCCGAATTCACGTGAGGTGAAAACGATAGCGAAGATAATTGCAGCCACGGTAATTGAATAAAGACCGCAGAATTTCAGAATCTTCGTGGGCTCGAGCTTCTTTGAAATCCTGGTACAGATTGCAATACCGACAACGGTACCTACAGCTGTGGGAAGGGTAAGAAGAAGGTTCTTTGAGGAGCCGACTGTGATAGCTGCAAGGAATGTGGACATTTTACCGAGCATAGCAAGGATGTTTACCCACTGAATACCGTAGTATGCACGGTAGTTCTTGTACTTGAAGAGTGAGAAGAGAGCGCCCGTAACTTTAACCTTTTCCTTCTTGGGAAGCTCGATTCTTTCACGGCAGAAGAGTGCGCACATAACGTTACCGATAGCAGTAACAGAAGCCGCAATAACTGCAAGTGACATATACATAGCACGCTTGTTGTCGCTGAATTCACCGAAGATGAAGGTGTAAAGGTATGCACCGCCGTAGCCCAGGTAATATGCAAACTGCCAAGCCGTTGTAACCAGCTTCTTCTCCTTGAAGTTGGGGGAGATAACCTGAGGAATGTTACCGCCGAGGCCGTTGAAGGCGTTGAAGAAGGTTGAAAGGATAGCAAGAATGTACTTGAAGAGTATCATACCCTGCTTGTCGAAGTCCGTGGGAACAACGTAGTTGAGAATCGTAAGTGTGAATACGGGAACAAGGCAGATAAGGTACCAATGACGGTATCTGCCCCATTTGGTTTTCCACTTGTGGGCAACAATTGCCACAAGAAGACCTACTGCGTATGAAAGCACGGTGGTGATGGTTGTCTGAATTGCATTTATGTCTGCAATTTCGTCACTGCCCACGTTTATTGAGCCGTAGTATACCTCATAAGCAAAGGTGCTTGCAAGACCGCTCAGGGTACTTACAAGAATACCGCCGATTCGGGCAAGACAGATGCTTATGTACTCAATGAGAGTGACGTTTCGCTGTAATTCCAGCGGTGATTTCGGGTCAAGATTCTTGCCCCAGGATAACATTTCTTTTAACTTTGTCATAATTTCTCCTCCAATAAATCATAATTTAGCCGCCTTTGGCTGCTAAATTATGATAGTTGTATTCGCACCGATGGTGCGAGTTATATTGTGCTTCGCACAGTTTTATTCGGCGTTGCCGAGTTATATTTTTGCTTCGCAAAAGTTCAGGAAGCCTGACGGCTTGTTCCGCTTCGCTCTA
>JAZNAI010000187.1:0-1686 GCA_045586465.1 Acutalibacteraceae bacterium
AAGGCTTCTTACAGCCGCACGGATACCGTCAAGGGCAATTCTGTAGCCGCTTCCCTCGTCACCTAAAATGTAACCGTAGCCGCCCTTTGTGATGATTTCACCCTTGGTATTTTTTCCTGCCGCCATAGAGCCCGTGCCTGCGATAATTACTGCGGCAATATCTTTGCCCGTAGCCTTGAGCGCTATAAAAAGGTCGGAATCCATTATTATGTTATCACAGTCGAAAACACCGTCACAGAAGTCACCTTTTGTCTTTTCGTCAGCACGTCCGAAGAGTGCCGAGGAGCCGACACACACACCGTCAAAACGGGAGACACCCGTGTTTTTAAGGATATCAAGAAGCATACTCTTCATATTGGAGCGTGCATTCTCAAGCCCCTCGGAATAGAAATTAATCGAGGAGCCCGAGGTGCGGTATATTTCCTTTAAGTTTTCATCAGTTACAAGGCAGGTGGTTTTTGTACCGCCGCCGTCAATGCCGAGAAAATACATAAATTTTTTCAACTCCGTTGAATCATAATTTGTTGATACACTTTACCTTTTTGCTTGTAGGGGACGGCGTCCTCGACGTCCCGCAAGCAGAGAAACAAAGAAACAGAAGTTATGCCCCTATGAGGCACATCGTTATATACCACGGAAATTAAGCACAAACAATTTATTTTACCCGGACGGGATGTCGGGGACGCCATCCCCTACAATGTAAAATACACGTCACAGCCTCGTGGCTTACTGCATCTGACCTATAAATTATGATTTAAGTAAACTCCGAGGAAAATTATCCTTCCCCGGAGTCTTTTTAGTTTATGCTTTTGATTTTTTTGCTGTTTTGGCTGCTTTTTTGGCATCCTGAATGGCTACTTTTTCCTCTGCTTTTGCCAGGTCCTCGTGTGCCTTTCTGAGCTTCTCCTCAAGAGCTGCAATTTTCTTTGCCTCTGCCTTTGTCAGCAGCTCTGCCTCATTTTTAGCCTTGAGAACTGTTAATTCCTCGTTGATTTTTTCGGTTGCCGCCTTTAAGTCCGCCGCCTTTTTTCTGTGGCGATAAAGGGGAATTTCGTTATAGTAATCAACACCCTCTATGGGTTTGGGATTCTTCGTGTACTTAACGGTAAAGATAACAAGAAGTGTACCGCATACAATAACAAGACCGAGAGAGAGCACCTGAGAAACCCTGAGATTTGTGTCACCTATATAAAGGGAGTCCGTTCTCATACCCTCAACAATTGCTCTTTCCATACCGTAAAGAAGTCCGTAGCCGAGGAAAAGCTGTCCCGAGAACTTACGGAATTTCTGACAGACGATATAGAGAATCACGAAGCTTAAAATACACCACAGAGATTCATAAAGGAATGTGGGGTGCACGGGCTTTGAGGGCTCTACAACAAGCTCCGTACCTGAATTTACAAGCTGTGTAAGGTAGACTTCAGTTTTAACGGAATACATACCGATAAAGGAGTCAGTATTCATACCGAAGGCTTCCTGATTTGCGAAGTTGCCCCATCTTCCTATTCCCTGACCGATAAGAAAGCTCATACCGCAAAGGTCCAGGAGATTGAGAATATTGAGCTTTTCGATTTTACACACAATAAGTCCTGCGATAATACCGCCTATAAGACCGCCGTAAATGGCAAGACCGCCGTTCCATATCTGAAAAATCTCATCAAGGTGAACGCTGTAGTAATCCCACTT
>JAZNAI010000188.1:0-21348 GCA_045586465.1 Acutalibacteraceae bacterium
CCTCAACTCCTTGGCTCACAGAACGACATGGCTACGATCCGACTTTATCTGAAGAAGTCTTTCCTCCATAATTACAGGAATAGTGCCGTCTGCCGCGGGACCGATGTTAAGAAGGAAGTTTCCGCCCTTGGACACAAGCTCTACGAGCATTTCAATAAGCTCCTTGGCGGAGAGATAGTCCTCTGTTGTTTCAATTCTGTTGAAGCCGAAGGATCTGCCTATTCCTCTGCATTCCTCAAAGGGACGGTCAAGCTCAACGTCTTCAATTTTTCTGCCTTCTTCAATGAAGCCGTATTCCGTGGTGAAGTTACCGCCGAGTCTTCCTCTTGTTTCCTTGCCCCAACGGTCATTGGGCACAATGAAATCCTTTACGGGAGATTCATTGTAAAGCCAGGTCAAAAATTCCGTTGAATGCCAGGTGGAGCTTGGATGATCCCATTCACCGTCGGTAAAGAGGGTAGAGGGCTCATATTTTGTGATAAGCTCTTTAAGCATAGGATGAAGATGCTTTAATGCATATTCCTCGGGGTCCTTGAGATAAAGGGGATGGAACCACTCGTAAACGGAGTGGTAAACACCGAAGCGCACACCCGTGTCCTTCATAGCATCCTTAAGCTCCATACAGAAGTCTCTGTGGGGACCTACGTCCGCAGAATTCCAATTCCAGGCGTGGTCGGTCTTGAAAAGGCAGAAGCCGTCGTGATGCTTTGAAGTTATGTTTATGTATTTTGCACCGGATTTTTTGTAGAGCTCAGCCCATTCCTTCGCATCAAAAAGCTCAGCCTTGAAGCCTTCAACGAAATCGGTATATTTATAGTTTTTGCCGTAAACACTTTCGTGCCAGTCCTTTGTGGTGAGCTCCGGCTGTTTTTCAAGCTGCCACTGATACCATTCCGCATACTGCCCTTTGGCGGTGTATGCCGGCACGGAATAAAGTCCCCAATGAATGAAAATGCCGAATTTTGCATCGGCGAACCACTCGGGAACGGGACGGGAATTAAGGGAATCCCAGTTGTTTTCATATTTCATATTGAATCTCCTTGAGGGTATTTTTCTTAATTATAAGTGCATTTCCTTTTTTATGCAAATATTTTTTTGCAAACTATTGCGAAACCACGTTTATAAAGTGTATAATAAGGTATATTTTTGTTGTGCGAGGTTTTAATAATGATTGATGCAAAAATAAAGGCACTTGTAAACTATGCCGTAGCCGAAGGTCTTATTGAAGAGGCGGACAGAACCTACTGTATTAACGGCATTATTTCCCTTTTCGGAAAAAATGAATTTGACGGTGATGCTCTTCCCTTTGAAGGAACACTTTCAGAGATTCTTGACGGCCTCTGTGACGAGGCTGTTGAGGCAGGTCTTATTGATTCGGGAACTGTTTCAAGAGATTTATTTGATACGAAAATTATGGGCGTTCTTACACCCCGTCCCTCTGAGGTCATCAAAAAGTTCAGAGAGCTTTATAACGAATGTCCCTCAGTTGCTACTGACTGGTACTATAAGCTCAGCGGAGATACAAACTACATCCGCCGTGACAGAATTGCCAAAATTATCAAATGGCAGCAGACAGGTGATTACGGTACTATTGACATAACCGTAAACCTTTCAAAGCCCGAAAAGGATCCCAAGGCAATTGCGGCTGCAAAGAATATGCCTCAGTCGGGATATCCCAAGTGTATGCTTTGCCGTGAGTGTGAGGGATACGCAGGAAGACTTGATTTCCCTGCACGTCAGAACCACAGAATTATACCCGTAGAGGTTAACGGAGAAAGCTGGTTTATGCAGTATTCACCCTATGTTTATTATAACGAGCATTGCATCGTTTTTAATTCGAAGCACACTCCCATGACAATTGACAGAAGTGTTTTCAAGAAGCTTCTGAGCTTTGTTACGGTATTCCCCCATTATTTCCTGGGCTCCAATGCAGACCTTCCCATTGTCGGCGGTTCAATTCTCTCACACGAGCATTTTCAGGGCGGTAAATACGAATTTGCAATGGAAAGAGCCCCCATTGAAAAGGAAATTGTTTTTGAGGGCTTCTCTGACGTAAAGGCGGGTCTTGTAAAGTGGCCTATGTCCACAATAAGACTTCAGTCCGAAAACAAGGAAAGCCTTGTTGAGCTTTCCGATAAGATTCTCCGTAAATGGAGAGGCTATACCGATGAGTCTGCCTTCATTTTTGCCGAAACCGACGGTGTTCCCCATAACACAATCACTCCTATTGCAAGAAGAAGGGGAGAGCTTTTTGAAATTGACCTTGTTCTCAGAAACAACATAACCACCGAAGAGCATCCTCTGGGAGTTTATCATCCTCACGCAGAGCTTCACCATATAAAAAAGGAAAACATCGGTCTTATAGAGGTTATGGGACTTGCAGTTCTTCCTCCCAGACTCAAAGACGAGCTTGAAGCTCTCAGAAAAGCAATTCTCAATAAGAATGATTTAAGAGCAGATGCTCTGACTGCTTCCCATGCAGACTGGGCAGAATCCTTTATCGATAAGTATACCTTTACGGAAGAAAACTGTATGGATATTCTTCAGGATGAGGTCGGAAAGGTATTTGCAACCGTTCTTGAGCACGCAGGCGTTTACAAGCGTGACGAAGAGGGAAGAAAAGCATTTATGCGTTTTATTGAAAGTGTTTGACAACGGTATTTTTCTGTGATAATATTATCTTATAGAAATATATCTGTTTAAGGAGTTTTTGATATGAAAAAATGTCTCAGCGTTATTCTCAGCGTTTTGATGCTTCTTTCGGCATGTGCAGTTTCTGTTTCTGCCGCAGACGAATGTCAGCACAGCTATGTCAGCTCATATGTTGCTCCCACCTGTGTTGAGGACGGTTATTATCTTTATGTATGCGGAAATTGCGGTGACTATTATAAGGACACAGAAAATGCTCCCTCAGCTCTCGGACATAACTTCGGCGAATGGTATGAGCTTGATAAGGCAGAATGTATTTATGAAGGCCACGATCAGCGTGACTGCTTACGTTGCGGCGGCTCCGAAATAAAGACATACCCCGTTCTCGGTCATATTGATGAGAATTCAAACGGAAAGTGTGACCGTTGTAACCAGCCTATGAAGAGCGAAACCACCTTCGCACCCTTTGATTGGCTTATGGCTCTTTTTCAGGCAATTGTTCAGTTCTTCAAGGACATCTTTGCATAATTAAAATCTTTATAAAAAAGGGCATCACCTCGGTGATGCCCTTAATTTTTTGCTGAAATTTTGTATTTTGTAGTCTTAATGCAGAGCTCTTTATATTGCTTCGCCCTTTGAGTTGAACAAGGGGAGCTTTTCAAGATATTTGATATCAGTTCTTTCCTGTGCGTCGCCCTCAGCTAAAATGCAGAGCTTTCCGCAGACAATACCGCCTGCCTGCTCGACAAGCTGCTCTATGGCATAAAGGGATTCACCTGTTGAAATAACGTCGTCAACAATAAGGATTTTTTTGCCCTTCATAAGCTCGGCATCGGCTGTGTCAAGATACAGCTTTTGTTCCTTTGCGGTTGTGATTGAGCGTACATTTACCTCAAATACGCCCGACATATAGAGCTTAGGTGCCTTTCTTGCAAGGAAATACTTTTTATCTCCGTGCTGTCTTGCCATTTCGTGGACAAGGGGAATGCCTTTTGCCTCGGCAGAAATCAGGTAGTCGTATTCGGGGGCAATTTCAAGAAGCGCACCGGCAGAGGCTACGGTTAATTCCTGATCGCCGAAAATAACAAAGGCGCCTATCATCAGATTTTCATTGAGAGGACAAAGAGGAAGATTTCTCTCACAGCCTGCAATGTTCATCGTGTAATGCATAACATACACTCCTTCATTAAAAAAAGTTTCCGGGTATATTATAAATCTCTGTGAAAAAATGTCAATAATATTCCCCGAAGAATATTCCCGTCAGCAAAAGAGAAAGCAGGCAGACCGAGAGAAAAATAAAGAGATTGGGTACGTTTTCTTTCAAGATACTCACTTCTTAAAATATTTTTAAAAATATTTGTCAAAAATTTTTTAAAATATACTAAACATTTCAGAAAAAGTGTGTTATAATACAATCCGTATATGGAAATATTGCAATTTTTTTAGAAAAGGATGGTTGCATTGAATAAAGAAAATACATCTCCCGCAAAGAACAAAAGGAGAAAAAAGAAGAAAAAGCCATTAAGCCGCGGTCTTACGGCTTTTCTTACGGCTTTTCTTATGATCTTTATGATAGGTGTGCTGACTGCAGGTATCATTGTTATTGATATCTTCACGGATGTAGGTCTTATCAATATCGGTCACAACCCCGAAAAGGATATTGCCGGTGTTGACTATATTGATCTTGATAACTACATAGCAAACCAGAGTCAGACAACAATTATCTACGGCTATGATGCTGACGGAAATGAGATTGAAATTGCCCGTCTTCACGGACAGGAAAACCGTGAATGGGTTGATCTCGAGGAGGTTTGTCAGGACCTTCAGGATGCCGTTGTTGCACTTGAGGATAAGCGTTTCCCCACTCATAAGGGTGTTGACTGGATAAGAACCATAGGTGTTGTTGCAAAATACAGCTTTTCTCAGGGCGGTTCAACTCTCACGCAGCAGTTAATCAAGAACCTTACGGGTGAAAATGCAGGTACCTTCGTAAGAAAGTACAGAGAAATCAAGAACGCTCTTGCACTTGAAAAGCATTTTGACAAGGATGAAATTCTCGAGGCATACCTTAACACCATTTATCTTGATATGGGTTGTTACGGTATAAAAACGGGTGCAGAATACTATTTCAATAAGGACGTAAGTGATCTTACCCTTATGGAAAGTGCAATTCTTGCTTCCATTACAAAGGCTCCGAGAGGCTATAATCCCATAGTTAATTACGATAATAACCGTGAGCGTGCAATCGGCTGTCTTAACTATATGATGGCTGAGGGCTACATCACTCAGGAGGAGTATGATGCTGCTCTTGCCGAAGAGGTTATTTTCTACGGTGATGACAGAGAGCGTGAGGAAGAGTACGTTGACGAAGAGGACGTAATGGTAACAACTGAGTACAACAGCTACTATGTTGACCTTGTTATCGAAACTCTTATTGATGATCTCAGAGAGCAGTACGGTTATACCGAATCCGAAGCCTTCCGTAAGGTTTATTACGGCGGACTTAAGGTATATGCCGCACTCGATATGGATATTCAGGATGAAATTGAATATGTTTACGAAAACAGAATAACCTTCCCCAAGGAGGCTGATACGGAAGAGAATCCTGCAATTCAGTCCTCAATGGTTATTCTCGACTATGAGGGAAGAATTGTTGCAACCGCAGGCCGTCTCGGTAAGAAGGTCGGTGACAGAACTCTTAATATCGGTACCACATCCCCCAGACAGCCCGGCTCTACAATCAAGCCGCTTTCTGCATATGCTCCTGCTATTGAGCTTAACTATTACACCTGGTCAAGCTATATTCCCAATTACGGTATTGCTGTAAAGGGTGAGGATAAGCCCTGGCCCACAAACTACGGCGGTGTAGCGGGCAGTATTGACGACCTTAAGAATCTTCCGCAGGCTATAGCTCCCTCACTTAATACAATTCCTGCAAGAATCATTGATGCTCTTACTCCCACAACAAGCTACCGCTTCTTAAGAGACCGCTTCAAGATTTCAACTCTTGTTGAGGGTGATGCAGACTATGCACCTCTTGCAATCGGTGCTATGAACTGGGGTCTTACCTGTCTTGATATGGCAGCAGCTTACGTGACCTTCGGCAACGGCGGAATGTATTATGAGCCCTGGTGCTACTACAAGGTTACAAATGCAGCAGGTGATCAGGTTATCCTCGAGCCCAACCGTGAGGGTGAGCAGGTTATTTCCTCCGGTACTGCAGACGTTATGCTTCAGCTTCTTAAGTGTGTTGTTACTTATCCCAACGGTACCGGCGGCGCTTATGCCGTAAGCGGTCAGGAAAACTGGGCAAAATCAGGTACAACCTCAGATAACAAGGATAAGTGGTTCTGCGGAGGTACAGGCTATTACGTAGGCTGTGCATGGACGGGCTTTGAAAAGGTTCAGAAGGCTATCAATACCTCATATTACGGTCAGAATCCCGCAGGTAAGGTTTACAGAGAGGTTATGACCAGAATCCACGACGGACTTGAATATAAGGGATTTGAAATGGGTGACGAGGTTGTAAGACGCTCTTACTGTACGGGTACGGGACTTCTTGCAAGCGCAGACTGTCCGTCTGCCACCGGCTGGTACAAGGTAGATTTCCTTCCCGGTGTTTGTAAGGGCTGTGCAGGACGTCCTTCTACCGGTGTTGAAGGAACTGATCCCGGATATGACATTCCCGAATTTTAATAGGTGAAAAATGGTTATTTTAGCTGTAGATTACGGTGACGTCCGTACGGGACTTGCCGTATGTGATAAAAGTGAATTTCTGGCATCTCCCGTTTGTGTTATTTCTGAAAGAGACAGAAATAAGCTCATAAAGCTCGTTGCTGAAAAGGCAAAGGAGCTTAAAGCCGAGGAGATTGCAGTGGGACTTCCGAAGAATATGGACGGCTCCGAAGGCTTCCGTGCCGAGGCCTGCAAGGAATTTGCCGACGCTCTCGGTGTGTTTACGGGGATTCCCGTAGTGCTGCGTGACGAAAGACTTACTACTGTCAGTGCTCATAAGTTTATGAATATGAACGACGTAAGAGGAAAGAAGCGCAAAAACACTGTTGATGCAGTTGCTGCGGTTATTATTCTTGAGGATTACATTGCTTACAGAAAAAATCACAGATAAAAATTCGGACTTCGGAATACTGAATCCGGAGAAAGAAAAGGCAGACTAAAGCAGACGGGCGGGAATTTTCCCGCCCTGTTTTTTAGTGAAAAGTAATAGATAATAGATAATGGATAATAGATAATAGATAATAGATTACGGACTAAGTGTAAAAAGGGGAATTATCTGCCGCAGCAGCAGGGAGGATCAAACCCCGGATGCACATCGTTATTGCAGTCGGGAGCATCGGGCGGGAAAAATTCAGAAACGGGGAAGCGTATTTTTCTGAAGGAATCGCAGGGATCCTCCGTATCGCAGGAGCATTCCTTTGTGGGCATACAGAAGTCGTATGCGGGAATAAGCATCTGTACGTCTCTTTCAAGCTGAACGATTGAGAAGAGACCTATTGTAACTCTTACTGCCCGCTGTGCACTCTGAGGTCCGAAATTGCCGGGAAAGAAGCGTGCAACAGCCCCGGGAATTGCAGCACCGGCATCCTGAATGTTATTACAGCATTCGCAGGGACGGCAGATGCGAGCATCAAGACAAAGAGGTGTTGCAACCTGAATTTTTGCACGGGGATTTACGGATGTAACGGGAAGAGAGAAATTGTTAGTTCCGGTGTATTCCGAAGTGAATACCTTTACGTTGCCCTCAGCGCCGTAAAGAATACATTTTTTGGAGAATACCGAAAGTCCCGTTACCGTTACCGGCTGCTGCTGTGAAGAAATTATCGCTTCAAGAGTTACTGCAAAGAAGAAGGTGATATCAACAGAATAATAGCCTCTGTTGAAGGGGACGGAATCAACCTCCGTGAGGACGTTTATTACCTCACAGCCTCTGCATCTTATGCTTACTGCCGATTCGATAATATTTTCGGCAGTATCGGTAAAATATACCCTGAGGTCTGCAAGACAGTCTTTATCTGCACAGGAATCATACACACGGGCTGTATCGATACATATAGCCTCGTTTACCTTTCTGCCTTCAATTGTTTCCGTTAAAGGCCCAAGTTTTTCAGACATAAGAAAACCTCCGTAATGTAATTGAAATCCGAAAACTTCATTACATATTACGGAGGATTATAAATTATGTTACAGAAAAATCAATATTTTGAAAAATCACAGTCATAGGGTTTGCCGTTTTCTTCCATTGATTTGTCTGCGAGGAAAACCGTCAGATGTCCTGCCACGGAATTATATATTTCCGTACAGGAAATCGACTGCTCACCGGTTCTTATATAGTTTATAAAATCTGCCGTGAGAGCGGGGTCGCCGCCGCCGTGTCCCATACCGCCCATGGTATTAGTGTCGTAAAATTCTCTTTCAAAGCCGTCGGGAGCTTCGGTTACAATTCTTTCTATGTAGAAGTTGTTGTCTTCGAAATTGCCGTAAAGCTCAGCCTTTGTTCCTATAATATGAATCTTTCTTACACTCTTTGCGGTGCCGCCTATCATATTATGTGTACCTGTTGCGCCGTTCTTGAATTTTACAAGCACGGACTGGTGGTCAACAACGTTGTTATCGCACTTATATATGCATCTTCCGTAGGGGTTATCGGTTCTGAGGGATTCCTCTCTGATATCGTAGGTCTGATCCTTTATTGCCTCGAGTCCTGCCCATACGTAGCACTCCCAACGGTCGGGATGACCGAGGTACATAGTCTTTGCGGAGTATCTGCAGGTGTCAACGTGGGGACAGTCGAGAAGACAGCGTGTGCCGGCTCCCTCGGGAGCATTTTCGGGCTTGAACTGGAAAATGCCGCCGTGTGAGGATACTGTTTCAGGCTGAGTTTCATTCATAAGCCACATCATAATGTCAATATCGTGACAGCTCTTTGCAAGAAGCATACTTGTTTTGCAGATATCGGAATTTGCCCATTTACCTCTTACATATGAGGTTGAAAGGTGATGATAGCTTACGTGCTCGGACATCTGTATGTTTATAATATCGCCGAGAGCCCCTTCAAGAAGCTTTTCCTTTATCCTTCTGTAGAAGGTGGAATATCTCAGAACGTGGCAAATCATAACCTTATTGCCGTTTTTGCGGATAACTGCAAGAAGCTTCTGCATTTCATCAAGGCTCACGGAAAAGGGCTTTTCAAGAAGCATATCGTAGCCTTTTTCAAGGAGCGGCACTGCAGTTTCAAAATGCTGGTGGTCCATTGTGCCGTTTATGATAACGTCGGCAAAACGGGGCACCTTTGCGAGCTCCTCGGCTGATTCAAAGCAGAATTCCTCCGAAAAGCCGTATCTTTCTGCTGTCATTTTTCTTCTGATCTCATTAGGGTCTGCAATGCCGACAATTTTAAGGTCATCGGGATGGTCAAATGAATAATCTCCGTAGGTGATTGAACGGTGTCCCGCACCTACAATAATTGCTGTTACAGGTCTTTTTGTGTCCATAGCTTTAAATTTTTTTACCCCTCAAAAAAACAATAATTATTCTTTTACGGTCTGTTTTTCATAAACCGTGATTTTTTCTGCATTTTTCTTCAGCCTTTCGAATGCCGAAACAATGTTTGATGCGGTTTTACCGCCTGCGGAAGCCGATTCCTCATAGTGAAGAGGTGCAAGAATGCTTCCGTAATCGTTGTCGGGTACAATGTATCCTATAAAATCATTACAAAGTCCCGCAACGGCAATCTCCGTGCCGAGGATTTCTTTAAGTGACGGCTTATCCCATTTTGTGCCGTTATAGCTTTCCCAATCCTCGAATGCACCGCCTATGGCAATTTCGGGCATCAGCTCACCCGGAACCATTGCAATGCTCAGCTCATTTCCGAGCACCGCAAAGCCGACCTCTGTGACAAAGGTCAGGTCGTAGGATTTGTCATCCTTGTTGCCGTCGTCAACGGTAGTGATTCTTACCAGCGAATTGTTTACAATACGAAGCTTTGCCGCAAGCTCAAGTATTTCGTTGCCTGAGGGCAGGAAAACCTCGCCCAGTGTTACGTTGATAAGAGGAGAGAGCTTTTTATAGGCTGATTTATCGTAATTTGCCACATAATCCGCAATAGCCTTGCCGTAAGCCTTAAGTCCCTCGTCAGTTGTAAGTCCGTCGGGAATATGAGGACCTCTGTTTGTTGCAACAGCTGCCTCTGCTCCCTGGATAAACATAGCCTCAAAGCCCATTGCTTCCGTTTCATCGCACAGATAACCCGGAAAATCACGGGAAGCTTCTCTTTGCTTGTCGCCGTAGCACACGGGGTGTGCCGCCATAAGAACCACACTTACTTCTTTACCGCCGCCGTCGGGGATGAAGCGTATATTGGTAAGGTCGTTTACGGTAACGTAGGGAGGACGCTTGTCTCTTACGAAATCACCTATGGGAAGCTGAGCATAGAACATTTCGCCCGTTGTCATATTTTCAACTGCCTGCCTTATAACCCTTGCGGCAGTCTTCTTAAGGTAAAGCATAAAGCCCTCGTTTTTACCCGATATGGGCTTTGCCTTTTTGCCCTTCTTTACTTCTTTTTTGTTGTGCTTATAAATCTTCGGTAAATCGCCCCAGAGACCGTCGGTGTCAATGCCCGAATGGCAGTGTGTGGCGCTTATATTCACCGAAAGGATATTCTTTTCGGAAATAAGGTCTGAAAGGGAGAGTCTTATTTCTCTTATATCCGTACCTGAAATGCCTATGCAGTCAATTACCGCAAAAACGTGAATTCCTCTGCCCGAACCGTCGGAAACAGCAAGTGCTCTTACCATCTGCTCGTTCATTATACCGTTCATTTTATTCGGAGGGAAGGCAAGATATCCGCCGATGTAATAGTCGCCCTCAAGTACGGGAGGAATTACGGATGCCTTGGAAAAGCCGACAGTCCACCTTGCATTTTCTTCGGGGGAAGAGAGAAAATACCCGTTACCCTCAAGAAAGCCTTTTCCGTCATATCGGTTAAGGTAGGGGATTCCCTTATCTGAAACCGAATCGGAAATCTTTTTAACTAACTTCATTGCCATTTTATGACCGGAATCCTGAAGTCTTCTCTTGCTGTCGGGTGAGGACAGTGCTTCTTTTACCTTATCGGCAGAAAGCTTTGCCGTAACTGCACCCGCAGTAAGGGAAAGAACTGCCGCAACAGCTTTTTTCTTGTTCATACTGTCCTCCTTAATACGGTTTTTTTGTAAAGCGGATTTCCGCTATCTCGAAGCCGTTGACCTTTTCCGTAATCTGAAGGTCAACACAGCCGTTTACGATAAATTCCTTAGGGATTTTATACTGTACGGCAATGAATCCCTTCGGCAGCATATCATTTTCATATTTTTCGTTTCTTTCACCGCCGAACTGAGGACCCGAATAAAGAGTTTTACCGTTAATCTTAATTGTATGCTTTATGCTGTCCTCATTGTGGGTATCACGGTGGGTAATCATCATATAATAGTCGGTATCGTATTTGAGCCCTGCGCACTTGAGCCTGAAGCTGAAGTGGTCAAAAAGCTTGAAAAGGGCAGTTGGGAGAGTACCGTTATTTTTATCGGGACGGTCGCCCTGAACGTTCATATAGAAATAGGGATTCTGCCTTACTCCGCCGGGACAGATGCCGTCAAGGGCTACGGAATAATAATATTCATCGTTTTCTACCTTGTTTCTGTTAAAGCAGCGGTTGATATATTCCTTTTTCTCTTCTTCTCCGAGATTTTCTGCTTTTTCGTAAGAATGAAGAAGCCACGGTAAATCCGTAAGAGGAAGCTTTATTGTGTCCAGCACCGCACCTCTTTCGGGATTTTTTGCATAGTATCGTTCAACGTCAAGCTGCATACCGATAAGCTCAAATAACTGTCTGCCGTTTTCCTCGATAGCCTCATAAAGTGAATTTACGCAGTCGGGAAGGGGAGTGCAGAGAATTTCCTTAGCTTTGGCTATATCGGTGACCGCAATGCGCTTTGCTTTTCTTATAAGCTCCTGCTCGAACATTACCTTTCTTCTTATGAAGGCATCGCATCTTGCACGGAAAAGACACTGAATATAACGCCAGTTGCCGAGAAGAGAAGGATTTTCTTTACCTAATTCTTCCCATACTCTTAACGTGTTTTCAATAGAGGGATTTTCTTCCGGTGCACCCTCCCAGTTCTTTTCAAGTCCGAATATGCCGTCTGCGGCTTTTTCATAATCCGTTCCGGGGAAGAAAAGACGGGAATAGTCCTCGAGAATCTCTCTTAAGGGTGTTGAGCTGTCAAACTCAAGAGCGCTCCATACAGCCTTGTTAATGTCATCATTCACGCCTTCAGAGTATGAAACACTGCCGACGGTATAGCCCTTTGTTTCCGAATGAATTCTCTTATATTCAACGGGACGGGGATTTATACTTTCCCTGCCGTTTACTGCCTGCAGGGCATAGTGCCAGTCGTCACGGTCGGAGTGGACGGGATATTCGCATCTTAAGTTATGAGTAATATCGGGATAAAGCCTTATGGGATACTCCTTAGGGAGATGTCTTCTTAAAACGTCTAAGGGGAATGCTGCATTGGGACCTGTTATAACTCCGTCGATAAAGTCCGGCTTCTCCCTCATAAGGGACAAAAACTGAGTTCCCCAGAGCGGAAGGTGGTGCGGCTGCTGAGCCGAAGGCCACATTTCAGCATCGGGGTGGTATTTCTTTACAATTTCTCTGTAGGACTTGCATCTTTCAAAAAGCTCTGCGGGCGGGAGGCTTCCCGGGTCCCCTCCGGGAGGGAATATATAGTCAAGGCCTTGGGCTTCGGAGAAAAGCTTTTCTCTGTTTCTTTCGCCCTCTTCTAAGGTGGCTTCGCAGTTGGGATACCAAAGGGAAACTGCCATACCGTATTCCTTTGCCTGCTTTGCGGTAAGACAAAGAATTTCCTGCTCGTCACGGCGCATAATCGGGCTTCTGTCCGAGTGTCCGTTTTCGTAAGGGATATGCTCACAGATATTTGTACCGAAGTACATCATATCAAGATAGCATCTTCTGTATTCCTCCAAATCCCAGGCTTCATAGGTATTGCTTGTCTGCCTGTAGCCGACCTGATGTCCTCTCAGCTTCTTTTCGGGGGAATATCTTCCCGATATATCCTCAATAAGGCAGAAGCTGTTATCCTTTATAACAGATTTCCTGAGAAAACGGCCTATGCCGAAAATAAAGCCTCTTATTCCCGACGCCGAAAATGTAATTTCGTTTTCTTTGCAGAGTATTTCGTATTCATCCTCTGAAAGAGTACTGCTGTCATTGAAAATTATTCTGATATCCTCAGAAGGACAGAAAGAGGGCGTGAGTCTGAGCGCTGATTCTTCAGCGAAAATATCTGCTGCTTTTTTTCCGTCGTCGGAGAAGAAAACAAAATGCGGATTTACCGGTATTGTCATAATAAGCCCTCCTGCAGGATACATACTTTGTTAATAATTATAAGTATTAGTTAAAGTTATGTCAATAAAAATACGCACAAAAAACAAACGGGACAAATAAACATAAATATTGAACAAAGGATTGATATTTACAATGTGCAAAATTACAAAAATACTTGTTTTTTTGCTAAAATAGCAAATTGTTATTGCTTTTGACAGTTGTATGTTATATAATTACATTCGTAAAAATATTCTTCGGAGGAATTATTATGAAAAAGTTATTAGCAGTTCTTATGGCTGTTCTCGTTGCTTTCTCAGCTCTTTCAGTTGTTGTTATGGCTGATGAAACAGCCGGTGCAGAAACAGTTGTTGAAGAAAACAAGAACATTATGAATGAAGACGGTCTCGTTTTCCCCGAAAACTTCACTCAGCTTGAATTCTCTGTTATCTTCAAGCTTATTGAAAAGCTTTTCACTTACATCTTTGAAACAATCGAATCTCTTTTCGGCGATCTTCTTCCCGATCTCGATATCGATGATGAGCTTGCAACAGGCGTCGGCAATCTCGGCGACGATATCGCAGACAGAATCGAGCAGGTATTCCCTCAGAAATAAGCCTCGGCTTTCAGGGCACTCTTCCTTGTGGAGAGTGCTCTTTTCTTTTTAAAAAAAGGTATAAGAATTATGAAAAATGTTGACATTTGACGAGTATTGCGATATATTTACTTTAATATGTACTGTATATAATAAGGCATAGGTATATCTATTCGTTGTTAACGGAGAGGGGCTGCATAATTGGAAAACAATGTTATCATTGACCTTAAAAATATTTCCGTTTCATTTGACGGTGAACAAATCTTAAAAAATATCAATTTATATATACGGGACGGCGAATTTATCACCTTTCTCGGTCCTTCGGGTTGCGGTAAAACCACAACGCTGAGGATTATTGCGGGCTTTCTTGAGCCTGACGGGGGAGACGTGATTTTCGACGGCAAGAAAATCAATGGTGTTCCTCCTCACAAAAGAGAGGTTAACACCATTTTTCAGCGTTATGCGCTTTTTCCTCACCTTAACGTTGCAGAAAATATCGCATTCGGTCTGAAGCTTAAAAAGATGCCCAAGGATAAGATTGACAAGAAGGTAGAAGAGATGCTTTCTCTTGTTAACTTAAAGGGCTTCGGAAACAGAAATATAAATTCTCTTTCGGGCGGTCAGCAGCAGAGAGTTGCAATTGCACGTGCTCTTGCGGTTGATCCCAAGGTGCTTCTTCTTGACGAGCCTTTAGGTGCTCTGGACCTTAGGCTTGGTAAGGATATGCAGAACGAGCTTAAAAAGATTCAGCAGAGTCTCGGCATTACTTTCATTTAGGTTACCCATGACCAGGAAGAGGCTCTTTCCATGTCCGATACAATTGTTGTTATGGACAGCGGTAAGATTCAGCAGATAGGGTCTCCCACAGGTATCTATAATGAGCCTAAAAATGCCTTTGTTGCAGACTTTATCGGTGAAAGTAATATCGTTGACGGTATTATGAAGGAAGATAAGGTTGTTGAGTTTTCCGGACACGTATTTGAATGTCTTGACGGCGGCTTCTGCAAAAATGAGGCTGTTGACGTTGTTGTGCGTCCCGAGGACGTTGACGTTGTGCCCGTAAGCGAGGGTATGCTGACGGGTAAGGTTACTTCCGTTACCTTCAAGGGAGTTCATTATGAAATTATTGTTGATATCGGCGGCTTTTTGTGGATGATTCAGTCCACGGATATTCAGTATGAGGGCTCTGAAATCGGTCTTGTAATTGAGCCTGACGCTATCCATATTATGAAAAAATCCGAGTATTCGGGTACCTTCGGTGATTTCTCCAGTTATTCTGACGAATTCGATGAATTGTCCGATGTAAATGCAGGAATTGATGCGGAGGATTCGGACGATGAGTAAGACTGTTACTATAGGCAACAAGAAGGCAACAGTCTCTCCCTTTGCTTCGTGGATGACTGTTTTTGTGCTTGTTCCCATGGCACTTGTGGTATATTATGCATTCACAAATGCCGACGGCACATTTACCTTCGAAAATCTCAAGTGGATATATACCTACCGTTCCACAATGTTTCTTTCCCTGCGTCTTGCTTTTATTGCAACGGTAATCTGCCTTGTGCTGGCTTACCCTATTGCATACAGTATGTCAAGAGCAAGTGAAAAGATTCAGAGAAACGCCACTCTTATAATAATGCTTCCTATGTGGATGAACTTTCTTGTAAGAACCTATTCCTGGATGACGATTCTCGAAAACAACGGTCTTATAAACTCAGCGCTGAGAAGTATATTCGGACTTTTCGGCGGTGAATTTGACGGCTTTCAGCTTATAAATAACCGAGGAGCCATTGTTCTCGGTATGGTTTATAACTTCCTTCCGTATATGATTCTTCCCATTTATACCTCCCTTACGAAGATTGACAATTCTCTTCTTGAGGCTGCAAGAGACCTTGGTTCAAACGGCTTTCACGTGTTTAAGAGAGTTATTCTTCCCTTGAGCGTGCCCGGTATAATTTCTGGAATCACTATGGTTTTCATTCCTTCAATCAGTACCTTCATTATTTCAAGAATTCTCGGCGGCGGTAAGGACTTCCTTATCGGTGACCTGATTGAAGACTATTTCCTCGGAAATTCGGGTGTCGTAAATTATAATATCGGTGCCGCTCTTTCAATGGTGCTTATGATTCTTATTCTTATTGCAACCTTCTTTATGAATCACTTTGACAAGGATGCAAAGACCTCGGGAGGTGGCAGAATATGAAAAAATTCCTCAAGGTTTATAATGCTCTTATTCTTGCATTTCTGTATCTGCCAATTCTTGTTGTCGTTTTCTTCTCATTTAACTCGGGCACTTCCCGTGCTAAGTTTGAGGGCTTTTCCCTGCAGTGGTATATTGAGCTTTTCCAGGATGAGCTGATTCTGCAGTCGCTTTATTATTCAATAATTATTGCGGTGCTTTCAGCCCTTATTGCAACCCTTATCGGCACACTTGCCGCTGTGGGTATAAACTCAATGCGCGGCTGGAAAAAGTCGGCTCTTTTAAGTATCAACAACATTCCCGTCGTTAATCCCGAAATAGTTACCGCTATTTCGATGATGATTCTGTTTGTTTTTGTGCTTTCTCATTTCAACGGAATGGAAATGGGCTTCGGTACGCTTCTTATTTCCCACATTACCTTTAATATTCCTTACGTTGTTCTGTCCGTTCTTCCCAAACTCAAGGGAATGGATCAGAATATCTACTACGCTGCCCTTGATCTCGGCTGTCCTCCCGTGAAGTCATTTATCAAGGTTGTAATTCCTCAGATTCTTCCCGGTATCATTTCGGGACTTATTATGGCATTTACCCTTTCTCTTGATGACTTCGTAATCAGCTACTTTAATTCGGGTGCAACCTTCCAGACGCTTCCCGTCACCATATATTCGATGACGAAGAAGCCCTACTCACTTAAGCTTAATGCACTTTCAACACTTCTTTTTGTCGTAATTCTCGCGCTTATGCTTATTTCCAACATAAAAAAGCCCGAGTCCGGCAAAAAAGCAAAGAGATAAGGGGGAAGAATATGAAAAAGAAAATTATTTCCCTTATTTCGGTCGTTCTTCTTTTGCTCTCTCTTGCCGCTTGCGGTGACAGCGGAAACGGGGGAGACGCACAGTCCATAAACGTATATAACTGGGGCGAATATATCGACCAGAGTGTGCTTGACGACTTTGAAGCCGAAACGGGCATAAAGGTAAATTACACCACCTATGCCAGCAACGAGGAGATGTATTCAAAAATTGTCAGCGGAGCTGCTTCCTATGATGTCATTATTCCGTCCGAATATATGATTTCAAAGATGATAAGCGAGGATCTGCTGGCTGAGCTTAATTTTGATAACATTCCCAATTATAAGTATATAGGTGAGGAATACAGAGGTCTTTCTTATGACCCCGAAGAAAAGTATTCCGTGCCCTATACCTGGGGAACCGTTGTTATTGTTTACAATACAAAGTACGTTGATGAGGAAGACGTTGCAGATGAGAGCATAAATCTTCTCTGGAACGAAAAGTATGCAGGAAATATCCTTATGTTTGATAACCCCCGTGATGCCTTTGCTCTGGCTCATATAAGGCTCGGTCATTCAATGAATACAACGAATCCCGATGACTGGTACGAGGCTGCCGACGAGCTTAAAAAGCAGAAGCCCTTAGTTCAGGCTTACGTAATGGATCAGATTTTCGACAAAATGCTTAATGAAGAGGCTTATATTGCTGCTTATTATGCAGGTGATGCCATGACAATGATGGACGAGAATGAAAATCTTGCTGCATACGTTCCCCGTGAGGGCGCAAATATGTTCTTTGACTCTATGTGCGTTCTTAAGTCTTCACGCAACAAGGAAGCCGCAGAGAAATTCATAAACTTTATGTGTGAAACTGAAATTGCCGTAAGAAATGCCGAAGAGGTATGGTATGCAATTCCCCATACAGCCGCTTACGAGGCGCTTGATCCTGAGCAGAGTGAGGATCCGCTTGTTTATCCTCCCAAGGAGGTTCTTGATAAGTGTGAGGTTTTCATTAATCTCAATAAGGAAACTCTTGTGCTTCAGAGTGAACTGTGGATAAATCTTAAAACCCGCTATTAAAAAAATGAGCCTCCCTGTTTCAGGGAGGCTTAAATTTTACTTATTTTCGCCGTTTTGCGGTGTAGAAGGTTAATTCGTCTTCTATGTCATTTAGCATCTTAAAATAGCAATTTACGGTCATTTCGCAGTCTCCGAGGGCTCTGTGGAGAGTTCTCGGCGGAATGTCGTAATATTCCGCTAAATCATCAAGCTTATGATGCTTTAAGTGGGGGAGAAGTCTTTTGCCGATTTTAAGTGTATCAACAAAATCGTTTTCAAAAAGTATTCCCGTTTTATCAAGACACTTGTCGTAAAGGAAATTAATATCGAAATTTACGTTATGACCTAAAAGAATGTCACCGCCTACAAAGCTGCAGAATCTTGTCAGCACGTTTTCTGCTGAATTGCTTTTCGCAAGCTCCTTATCGGTAATTCCCGTAAGAGCCGTGATAAAGGGTGGCAAGGGTCTTCCTATGTTGATTGTTTCGGAAAATGCGGCTGTTGCTTTTCCGTTCTCCACTCTTATTCCCGAAACTTCTATTATGTCGTCATAAAGGGGACTTAAGCCCGTTGTTTCAATATCAATGCAGACAAAGCTCCTCGGAAATTCCGTAATGCATTTGCCCTTAAATGCTCTTTCACAAGCCATATTACTTAATTATTGCATCTGCAAGGTCTTTTATTTCCTTACAGTCTGAAAGCTCAATCATACCCTTATCGCAGGCAGCAGCAAGCTTGGGATTGATGGGAAGCTTTGCGATAGTTGCAATTCCGTGTTCTGCGGCAACCTCGTCAATGTGGCTTTCACCGTAGATGTGATGCTTCTTACCGCAGTCGGGGCACTCGAAATAGGAATAGTTTTCAACAATGCCGAGAACGGGAATATTCATCATTTCAGCCATCTTTACTGCCTTGTCAACAATCATTGAAACAAGCTCCTGAGGAGATGTTACAACAACAATGCCCTTAACGGGAAGTGACTGGAAAACAGTAAGAGGAACGTCACCTGTTCCGGGAGGCATATCAACAAACATATAGTCAATATCGCCCCATACAACATCTGTCCAGAACTGCTTGACGGCACCTGCAATAACGGGACCTCTCCATATAACGGGGTCCTTTTCGTTTTCAAGAAGAAGGTTAAGTGACATAAGCTCAATTCCCGTTGATGTCTTTGCAGGGAAAATGCCGAGGTCATTGCCTACTGCCTTTTCGTGAATGCCGAAGCTCTGAGGCATTGAGGGACCTGTTATGTCGCCGTCAATAATTGCGGTCTTAAAGCCCTTTCTCTGAGATTCTACTGCAAGGAGGGATGTAACAAGAGATTTGCCGACTCCGCCCTTACCGCTTACCACGGCAATAACGTTCTTTATATCGGACATCTTGTTCTGGGGTTCTGTCATAGGTTTTTTCTTTTCTGCACTGCTGCATTTTGCTGAGCAGGTTTCGCAGTTGTGTGTACAAGTTTCGCTCATAATAAAACACCTCTTTTAAATTACTTCAATATTATACCTCGAAATTGATTTAAGTCAATGGCTTTATTGATTATATTTGAGAACTAAAAGCAGAAACGCTCCGGAAAGGGGTATCCGAAGCGTTCCTGCTTTTTTTGAGGAGATATTTATGAAGAAAACGAGATAGCAATTCTTACTGTGGCTTCAGTATAAATTAACTTGCTTAAAAGAATCTTAATTTATCATATTTTCGAAAAAAGAATATCTTTAAGTTTTTTTTCAGTTTCGGAATATATATTGTTAATGCAACAAGGAGTTGCATTAACAAAGCTTTGCTCGTTTTTTCTTCATAAATAATCTCCACAACGGAAAAACCACGGTTCTCCTCACCGTGGTTTTTTCGTTTTTATGTCAGTCTATTATTTCGGAAAGCTTTTTCAGAAAAGCTTCTTCTCCGAATGTGTTTATTTTTACAAACATAGCCTGGCTTCCGCCTGCGGTTATACCTGAGAGATAAACAGGGGAGTTATTGTTTTCCTGAAAGAGAGTAACCGTAAGGCTTACACGGTTACCTCCCATATAAGAATATCTTTCAAAAACTCTGACGGCACACTTTGCTTCTCCGCTTCTGAAAAAAGAAGAGCCTTCTTTTGATGCGGAAACGCTTCCGCCTAAAATACCGTCTTCAATTTTCCTGAGAAGTCCGTCAAAGTCAGCATTTATTGTTCTTTCGAGCTTTGCCAAAATATGCCGCCTCCTTTATTTTTTTAGAAAAGTCCCGTAATCTTTCCGTTTTCGTCAACGTCGATTTTTTCTGCTGCGGGAACCTTGGGAAGACCGGGCATTGTAAGAATGTCTCCCGTAAGCACAACTATAAAGCCTGCGCCTGCCGAAACCTTAACATTCTTAACCGTTACCGTGAAGCCTTCGGGTGCACCGAGCTTTGTGGGGTCGTCTGAGAAGGAATACTGTGTTTTTGCAACACAAACGGGAAGATTTCCGAAGCCGAGAGCAGTCAGCTGTTCAACCTGCTTCTTTGCATTGGGGGTAAGAATAATGCCGTTTCCGCCGTAAACCTTCTTAACTATTGCTTCAATCTTCTCTTCGATTGTTGTGTCAAGCTCATAAGCAAAGGTGAAATCGCCTTTTTCCTCTTCGCAGAGACGGACAACCTCTTTTGCAAGCTCCTCGCCGCCCTTGCCGCCTTCTGCCCATACGGTAGAAAGAACGGTATTTACGCCGAGCTCCTTGCACTTCTTGATAATGAAATCAATTTCGTTATCTGTGTCAGTGGGGAAGCGGTTAACTGCAACAACGCAGGGGAGCTTATAAACATTCTTGATGTTGGAAACGTGTCTGAGAAGGTTGGGAATACCCTTTTCGAGAGCTGCAAGGTCCTCTGTTCCCAGTGCAGTCTTGGGAAGTCCGCCGTGCATCTTGAGAGCTCTTACAGTAGCAACAACTACAACAGCATCGGGAGTAAGACCTGCCATACGGCACTTGATATCAAGGAACTTTTCAGCACCGAGGTCCGCACCGAAGCCTGCCTCTGTTACTGTGTAGTCACCCATCTTCAGAGCAACCTTTGTAGCCATAATTGAGTTACAGCCGTGTGCAATGTTTGCAAAGGGACCGCCGTGTACGAATGCAGGAGTGCCTTCAAGAGTCTGAACAAGGTTGGGCTTTATAGCATCCTTGAGAAGTGCAGTCATTGCACCTGCACATTTAAGCTGTCCGCAGGTTACGGGCTTGTCGTCATAGGTATAGCCTACAATGATATTTGAAAGCTTTTCCTTAAGCTCAGTTATTGAATTTGAAAGGCAAAGCACTGCCATAATTTCACTTGCAACGGTGATGTCAAAGCCGTCTTCACGGGGTACGCCGTTAGCCTTGCCGCCCATGCCGTCAACAATAAAACGGAGCTGACGGTCATTCATATCAACACAGCGCTTCCAGGTGATCTTCTTGACGTCGATGGCAAGGGAGTTGCCCTGCTGAATGTGGTTATCAAGCATGGCGGCCAGAAGGTTATTGGCAGCGCCGATGGCGTGGAAGTCGCCGGTGAAGTGGAGATTTATATCCTCCATGGGAACAACCTGAGCCCAACCGCCGCCGGCTGCACCGCCCTTGACACCGAAGACGGGGCCAAGCGAAGGCTCGCGCAGGGCGAGGACCGCCTTGCGGCCGATCTTCTCCATG